>JBEIKR010000014.1:0-32779 GCA_040379705.1 Crocinitomicaceae bacterium | reverse complement strand
CGCTGTTAGCGTTCCTGTTCCACCTGGACAAACCACGATGTCGGCACCTCCGCTTACCGTGGGCAGGGCATTGACGGTGATGACCACTTGGTCGCTCGATGCTGGACAAGGACCATTGGGATCATTGGTTGTTAAGGTTAAAGTGAAAGTTCCTGTATTAGTGCCAGGATCGAAATTCGATGTCAAACTTGTTGGGTCAACAATGGATCCTGTTGTTGAAGTCCACACACTTGAAGTGGCTGATGCACCAATGGCACCAGAAAGAGACGCGAATTGTCCCACACAAACGGAGATGTCAGCGCCTGCATTCACCGTTGGTGCTGCATTCACATTCACTGTTGAAACGGCGGTTACTGTGCAACCCAAAGAGGTATAACTTACCACATATGTTGACGTTGAGATTGGGCTTACCGCAATGGTAGAGCTTGACTCATTGTTTGGAGACCAGCTGAATGTCCCACCAGCAGGTGTCGCCGTCGCCGTAAGTGTAGTTGAACTTCCAGAACAAATGACATCGCTATTCACTGAAACAGTAGCTGGTGAATTTTGTCCAACGACAACCATGGCGGTGTCCGCACAATCAATCGACGATGAGGCAATCACGTAATATGTTCCTGAGCAAAGTCCTGTTGCGGTGGCGCTAGTCTGACCGATTGCTTGAAATGTCGCATTGTACCATGCGTATGTGTATCCTGGGATAGAACCCGTTGCATTAGCTGTCGCTGTTCCTGAGCAGTTGCAGTTGTCGTTTGTTGATGTTGCAGAAACTGAAATTGGTGTTATGGGTTGACAGCCATTGTTAAACTGAGCAATGTACGCTGCATTGATCGCATTGTTTGGCGCTCCGGGAGTTTGCAAGTTCGACCCGCATGTTGTTAAGTCAGCACATCCTTCTGACCAATTGACCTGTTGAAAGGGGTCTCCACCGTTAAAGTACCATACATCGTCCGTTCCACTTCCAACGAAGTAAATCATGTTGTTCAGGTTGGCCGATCCATTACACAATGAAAAAACCTCACATCCGGACAAATCGACCAAACGAATGCAATCTCCTCCGTTGGCGATTACTGTACTCGACCAATTTCCTCCTGCGGTCCACCCCCCAGCTGGATAGGAACATGCGACAGCACCAGGTGTAGTTATATTTGTTTCGAAAAGAGAAGTGTTACTTATCGGTGCGACAATGGCACAGTTGCCATCGGTCATTGAAAGGTCTTGAGCAGGTAAACTTGTATTCGGATCGCCGTTGTTGTAGATGAGGATAATCGTTCCAAGAGGGACACATTGCCACATGGGATCGAAGGAGAAGCGCACTGCACCGGGCGCAACACCACTAGTCCCGTGGTACCCGCTATTGTCATCGATGATCCAACCGCGAATGTCGATGCACGGAGGAGTAGAAACGCCACAGTCGTAGTAGGCCGTCTGACTGACAACAACAAGTTCCATGTATTCTTGATTTCCTGATGGTCCATTCGATACTTCATTTACAATCAATGTTTGAGAAGTTGCCGTGTTTTGCCAAAGAACAACACTGCATACGAGTATGCTCAAAGCGAATGCACGCAAGGCACTAAAAATCGAATTCTCTAAAGTCCTTTCAACTACCACCTGATCTAACTACTATTTAGGTGCAAATGTACGACGTGTTTTACAAGTTTTGGTTATGAAAGGGTTGAGAAAATGGTTTGGAATAGGAAAATAATTTTATGCGATGCATCCTGCCAACTAATTTCACCTCATTTAGAATTCTAAAGTGTAATCAGGGTTTGAAAAAAGAAATGAATGACTCCATTTAACTATGAAGTTTGCTGCGGGTACTATTTAATTGTCAGTATTAAAGTATTTCTCCTTGAGTTCACTGAGTACACCGCTTTCACTTGATGACAAAAGCGCTTTATTTATTTCTTCAAGTAAAGCTCTATCTTTTTTAATTGGGAAAGCATAATATTGTTTTGAAAAAACCGGTCCTACAAGTTGGAATTGGTCATCTGCTAAACTTTTTAGTTCGTATTGTAAAACTGGTGCATCATAAACAATCGCTTTCACTTGCTTTTCGCGCAAGGCCTTGATGCAATCTTTTATGTTGTCATATGATTTAATATCAGCATCCTTTTCGTTCAACAAGTTTTCTGAATAACTACCCTTAATTGTTGCAACCTTGACCCCTGGTAAATCCTCTGGACCATTGATTTCATTTGAATTTAGTTTGTTAATGGTCATAGTTGTAGTGAATGTTGCAGTGAAAAAAGAAATTAAAATGCTGCTGAAAAGCATCCATAACATTGTGACAAATCTCCCTCCAAATCCAATCGGCCCTTTGTTATCCGTTCCTCCAACAAGCATTGTTGTAATCGTAAACCAGATGGACTCTCCGATCCCTTTCTTGTATTCAGCAGGCCATTGCTCATGATTGACTCGTCGTTCAAAAAACCAAATTAAATGAGAGATAAGATAGATAGCGGCAATTATAGTCAATAGGATTAGTACAAAGTTTAGAGTAAAAACCTTTTTAAGTATATCAATTAATACACTTGAGCTATCGCCATCTTGAGAAGCCCGAACCATAATTTGTAAACCTGAATCGTAAAATGGATGAGAAAAGTCAATAATGCTCTCTCTTTCAGCGGTGACACTTATTGCTCCAACGCCAATATCAGCTTCACCTTTATTCACTGCTTCAATAATTTCGTTTCCAGTTTTATACATTTTAATTGAATATTCTGCTCCAATTGTTTTGGCGACGTCTTCCCATAACTCCATTGAAAAGCCAACACGTCGCTTTCCATTCATAAACGAAAATGGTTCTAAGTCCCTGGTTGCGATCACTAATTTTTTCTTTACTGACTCATTGTTTGTAGGCTTGTTAACTGTGCCTTGTGCTGCACACCAAGTGTTTGCTAAGCAAAAAATTGAAAAAATCAGTATCCATATTATAGTTTTCATTTTTTAAATTTTAGTGTTGATGATTCAAATCTAAAAAATATTCACACTGTATGTTTAACGTAAACGAGTTTATCGTCAGTAGTGCAATGAAATAGAACTAGAAATGTAGATTAGCCAATAAGTATTCTTTCGACCTTAAACAAAAGTCGTTAAGGAATTTGGGATTGTAACCAAAAGTCGGGTGGGAATTAAATGAGAGCAATTGAAGAAATGAATCAACCAAAGCAATGGTTTACCCTTGGGAAATTTTGGAATTGACTTGACCTATCAATACGCTTAATTCATTTCGATAAAGGATTATTCGACCCCGATGGGGTCACAAATAAACATACTGCATGAATAGAGCGTGAGTCTAATATAATCGAGGGTTATAGTGTAACTTAAATGTATGGAGAGTAACATTTTTTTTCTAGTTATCAATATGACTTTATTCGGGTACTTTCTTTTTAGATTAACTCAAATTTATTTGTAGTCCCCAGGTTTTGGTCTTGATCCGTTTTGGTCTTGATCCATAAGATCGAGAAAGAGAGCGAGAGAAAAAAAAACAGAGTGGAGTTTCATCGCTTTCGCACTTCACTCTCACTCTGTTTTGTTGACCCACTAGGGCTCGAACCTAGACTCTTCTGAACCAAAATCAGACGTGTTGCCAGTTACACCATGGGTCATTTTGGACTGCAAATTTAGAAACAAAATTTTAATTTGCTTCTGCTTCGTTAAAAAAAATGCAATCACCTTACTGAACATGGATGAAGAAAATTGCACGTTAGCACTTTTTTGACCAAAAGAATTTGTTCCCTTCGGGAATTCGGAGCTGCATCAATCTGCCCATATCGCAGATTGAACAAAGTCCTAAAATCTTAAAATCCTAACATCTTAATGTCTCTTTTGAGAACATTGACCGCTTCGCTGATGGAGCATAGAACATGGATCTAGTCCTTTGTCTTTTGTCAATTGTCTTTCGTCAAGCTAAAGAGAATTCCGATCCGTACGAAGAATAACCAAGTCCTAAAATCTTAAAATCCTAACATCTTAATGTCTTTTGTTCATTGTCCTTCGAAGCTCAACGAGCGAAGAAGTGTCCTTTGTCTTTTCCCGATTTTGGAGCAAAGAACATAGAACAAAGAGCATGGATTAACTCAGCTGAAGTTTGAACAGAGTCCTAAAATCTTGACATCCTAAAATCTTGATGTCTCTTTTTTTTCACATTTCAACACAAATCGGGTGGGATATATTCTTAAATTCGCACCTGTTATTGACTTTACAAGTCCAACACCTTGTTGGCTAAAATTGACTGAATATGACTTACAAAAAATGGAACCAGTACCTCGGATGGCTGGTATTTCTCATCGCAACAGCGGTGTACTTTATTACGATTGAAGACACTGTGAGCTTATGGGACTGCGGAGAATACATCACTGCAGCATACAAATTAGAGGTAGGTCACCCGCCTGGCGCACCGCTTTTTATGTTGCTTGGACGCCTTTTCTCCTTCTTTGCTGATCCAACAGAAGTGGCTGTTTGGATTAACCGTCTATCGGCAATTTCAAGTTCATTGACGATACTATTCATGTTCTGGTCATTGACCATGCTCGTGAAAAAAATGGTGCTACGCGACAAAAAAGAAATGTCATCGGGTGACCAAATTGCCATCTTCGGAAGCGCAATCATAGGTTCTTTGGCATATACCTTCTCTGATTCATTCTGGTTTTCCGCAGTGGAAGGTGAGGTGTACGCGATGTCATCGTTGTTTACTGCAGCGATCTTCTGGGCAATCTTGAAGTGGGATGAGGAAATGGCTGAGGTGAAAAACGGGCTGCTTTCTAACGAATACATGCCGAATCGTTGGTTGTTATTGATCATGTTCTTGCTTGGATTGGCAATTGGTGTGCACCTTTTGGGAATCCTTGTTGTACCAGCCATCAGTTATATCATCTATTTCCGCTATGTAGAGAAAGCAACCCTTAAGGGAATTCTCCTCACTGGAATTTTATCCATTGCTGTCCTCGGATTTATTCAAGAGGGAGTAATCCCAGGTTCGATTGCACTTGCATCTGCCTTCGAGGTGATGTTTAGAAACAGCTTCGGTCTTCCATTCAACTCAGGTGCGATTTTCTTCCTGATTCTTCTTGTGGCAGTGTGTGTTTGGTTACTGAAGTTTGCTGCACGAAAAGGAAATGCTATTGTGTACAATGCGACCATGGGTCTTGTTTTATTGATGATTGGTTTCGGTTCATTTGCGGTAATCGTGATCCGCTCTAATGCAAATACGCCTTTGGACGAAAATGATCCTGAAAACCTTGTTACGCTGCATGCCTACTTGAAGCGTGAGCAATATGGTTCCGCTCCCTTATTGACTGGTCCGCACTGGAACTCTCAAGAGAATGATGGTGCCCTTTGGGATTCTCGTTCACCTTTCTACCTGCGTCGCTTCGTGGTGATCAAGGGTGATAAGGAGGTAAAAGCATTCAAATCAGAGAAAGCTGCGAACGCTTTCGTTGCGAAAAATGGCGGATTCATCGAAGAAAAATATTTCGAATCAAATGCTGAAGACCGCCTAAATAGTGTCAAAACCTATTCGCAAACAACCATATTCCCTCGTATGTATTGGGATGTGGAGCCTCAACGTATCGATGGATATATCAAATGGTCCGGATACGATGCAGAAGATGGAACACCAACAGAGACAGGTCGCGATGGAAAACGCCTTCCAACTTTCGGTGAGAATTTGACGTATTTCATGCGCTATCAAGTGGATTGGATGTACTGGCGATATTTTATGTGGAACTTCGCTGGTCGTCAAAATGACATTCAAGGTCATGGAGATAATATGCGTGGGAACTGGGTTTCAGGATATAGCATGATCGATCACGCGCGTCTTGGAGAACAAGGCGAAAACGCACCCTACTTCACATCACAGAATCCAACGAACAATAAGTTCTTCCTTTTGCCATTGGTATTAGGAGTTGTAGGATTGTTCTTCCATTTTTACCGTGCACCAAAAGATGCATTTGTACTATTCTTGGCATTCTTGTTTACGGGTGTGGCAATCGTGGTGTATTTGAACCAAAAACCGTTCGAACCGCGTGAGCGTGATTATGCTTTTGCCGGATCTTTCTACTTCTTCGCGATGTGGATTGGTATTGGGGTATATGCGCTTTATGAAGCTTTTGTGCGATTTACCAAGGATGACTTCAAAAAGGTGATGATTGCCTTTGGAGCAGGATTGTTGTTCTTCGCAACATTAGATTTAGGAAGCGATGTGTCGATGCCGATTACAATGACTTGGATCTTGACCGCAGGAGTGGGTGCCGCAGCGATTGGACTTATGATGTTGTTGAAACGCGTGCTGAATAGTGAAGCAAACGGAGCAGTTATCGCAACCTTACTTGGACTTTTTGTGCCACTCATCATGGGAATGCAAGGCTGGGACGATCACGATCGTAGTCTGAAAACTTCAGCACATGACTTGGCATTTAACTACCTTGAATCATGTTCTGAAAACGGAATTATTTTCACAAATGGGGATAACGATACCTTCCCATTGTGGTACATGCAAGAAGTCGAGGGGGTGCGCACAGATGTTCGTGTATGTAACTTATCACTCATGCAAACGGATTGGTACACTGAACAAATGATGATGCGTGCTTACAAATCTGCTCCGCTACCGATTAAGTTCCGTGAAGATCAAATTTTAATGTCCGCTGGATTCACTGATCAAGTACTCTTCACTAATTTGATTGAATTGTTCTACATCAATGCAACTGAAAAGCAAATCAAAGAGGTCATTACGATGCGTTCGAAATACAATGCACCACAAGTTGCGCAGGCGATTATGGCATTTGAAGCACAGATGTCTCCGATCTTAATGTCCATGGGAGTAACCGAAACGAAATTTGCTGATCGTGTAGAAAAATTGAAGATGACCTTGACCACAAGAACAGGGAAGAATACTGTCGATAACATCTACGCAAAATACCAAGCAGCAATGGAAATCATGTCTGCCATTCAAAACAAGGTGGTTACCTTGGGTGAGGCGGAAACGAAACAATTCCAAGAAATCTTGTTCGGCTTCGAAGAATCTTGGGATTTCGCAGACATCGATGATATCATGGCATATGTGCGCAATGATGACAATATCATGATGTTCAATGAACGCCAAATCCGTGTGTTCCCAAGTACTGGCTTCATTCTTCCTGTGAATGCTGAAAACGCAGTAAAATCAGGGTTAATTACGAAAGCAGAAAAACAAATGTGTCTGAAGGAAATCCGTTTCAAAATGGATGCCCGTGCGCTCACACGTGAGCAAGTGATGATGCTTGATGTTATTGCGAACAACGATTGGAAACGTGGAATCTTCTTCTCAAGTCCGGGTGGATCAGATGTATCTTCCGCATTGTACCGTCAAGGTTTTGTGAAGCAAAATGGGATGGCCTTCGAGTTGAGTCCATTGAGCGATAAAATGAATCGTTATAATGAAGACAAGATGTATAAAAATTTGATGGAAACATACCACTACGGCGCGATGAGCAATCCTGATGTGATTACAGATTATTATACACGCCGTCATACGGTTCAGTTTAGATTGCATTTCGCTTCGTTGGCGAATTATTATCTTGAAAAGGTGGATATCGAACAACGTGATGCATCGAATATTGACTTGTACCGAAGAGCAGGAAGAACGAAAGAAGCAGATTCTTTGGTGAAATTGTTTGAGTTGAAATATAATGGTCCGATAACAAAAATGTCGGAACGTGCAGAAGGATATCGTGCAAGAGCGCGCAAATTGATTAACCGTTCATTGGAGGTAATGCCGGCAGAAATTGTAATTGACTACGGTGAGCCACAAGAAACACGTGAGGAATACCGCAATGGCGCGTTGAAATTCAACGCATGGTCTGATGGAATTTTGCAGGAATATGTTGGAATCTTATACCGAGCTGGTGACCGGAAAGGTGCTGAAAAGTTAGGGAATGTGATTGCCGGACAACTTGAATCCATATTCAAGTATTTTGAAATGAGTGATGTACATTTCTCGTCAAATCCAGAAAATACAGGAGATCTATTTGCTGCCCTTGATGCCTACTTCAAGCTCTATATTTCATGCTCAGATCCAGAGTTTGGCAATAAGAACAGTGCGATTTCGAAGCGTTTGTATGGGAAGATCAATACCCTGTATAAAACATCATTCCCATCGATTTATGATCGCTTGAAAGAATTGGCAAATGAAAATGGTGAAAGCACAAGCCCAGGTTCTCAGCAGGGTATGTACGCTGCGAGATTGAGCAAGATGAAAGATTTTATCGATGCTGCAGGTGTTCATTTTGGTTTCTTGAAGCCTACAGGTCCTCCAGTGATGGAAAATGGCCAGCAAGGTCTTGACGCCGAAATGGAGCAAATGCTGCGTCAACAACAAATGGTAGATACCGCAAAACCATAAGAAATGCCCCTATTCAGAACCCCACATTTTTTTCGTTGGATATTTCCGAAAAGAATGTGGGGTTTTTCATGCCCTGAAAAAATGGTGTACCTCACCTTTGATGACGGACCCACACCCGTCGCAAGTGAATGGGTATTGGATTTTTTACGGAATGAAAATTTACGGGCGACGTTCTTTTGCCTTGGGGAAAATGTGAGAAATCACCCCGAATTGTTCGAACGAATAAAATCCGAAGGTCATGCGGTTGGTAATCATAGTGATCACCATGAACATGGGTTTAAGATGTCCAAAAAGGATTATCTGGCTTCTATTGAAAAAGCGGACGAACTCATTCAATCCAAGCTGTTTCGTCCACCCTACGGTAGAATGCCAATTTCCTATGATCGATCGTTGAAGAAATACACCATTGTGATGTGGTCATGGGTGGCCTATGATTTTGATGAAAAGGTATCCATCGAACAGATTTTACAAAGTGCAAAGTCAATTCGAAATGGCGATATTCTCGTTTTTCACGACAACCTAAAGTCCTTTGAACGCTTAAAGATTATTCTGCCTCAAGTGATTGAAATGCTGAAGGATAAGGGGTTTTCTTTTGAGATAATTCAATGAATTGAGACAAATGACCGCTTACGCTGAATGACAAAAGACAAAAGGACTTTGTCCAACTTCGTATCTCTAAATTCGTCACTCTTGGTTTCAAATCTTCTATTGACCCTCACTTGACCGATGCGGCGTTGCCACCAAATCAACAACTCGTCACTATACTAGTCCTTTGTCCCTTGTCCCTTGTCCTTCGAAGCTCAAAGAGCGAAGAAGTGTCCTTCGTCTTTTGTAGCTTCGAGTGCCTCAGCCACCAAAGTAAAGAACATGTCCTTTGTCCTTTGTCTTTTGTCCCTTGTCTTTTATCTTTTGTAGCTTCGAGTGCCTAAGCCACCAAAGTAAAGAACATGTCCTTTGTCCTTTGTCCTTTGTCCTTTGTCCTTTGTCTTTTGTCCCTTGTCTTAAAATCTTTTCCTCTTATACACAGGTACCGTCGAACAAGGTTCTCCATACATGATGCTCTGTACCAAAGGCTGCAGGAATTTCACCATTTCCACCATCGCATATTCAGGAGAGCCAATATCCGAACACCCTTTGATAATCACTTTTCCATTCTTGAACTTTTCAACATCTTGGGAATGTATCGCTTTTTGAATCAGTGTGCGGTATAACTCATCCTTTTGACCAATATGAATGTCACTGGCAATGCCTTCAAGGGAACTTCCCACAAGCATGTATGCCCAAGTTGGAATGATTGCATCTGCCGAACAATGCACAAAAACAGCTTTATTGGTGTACGATTTCCAGTCATTTTGCTTGATCCATTCTCTGAAATCCTTCTCGCGAATGACCAAGCCTTGCCACAGTTGTGCGGAGAGATCGATTTCAACAATATCATTTGTCGGCTTAAAATCGGCCAAATCGAGCTGAATTAATCCACTCTCTGCTACTTTATTGATGATTTCTTCCATGGCGTAAAATTACGCAATCGGATGTTGATGTGCTATTTTGTAACGATTCTCTGTAATATTGACAAAAAAATAGTTCATGCGCATTCTATTCATACTAGGAATTTTAGCTTTCATAGCTACTTCATGTTCAGACAAAACGTCATCACTCAAGGGGAGGTGGGAATTGGATGAAATTGATTATACCGAGCATTACAAGAGTATCCCAGCAGAGGTGAGAGAGAAAATCCGAACAGCAATGAATCACGCATTCAGAAAGCTGAAAGGAAAAACATTCTTTACATTTTCAGAGAATGAAAAGTTGACCTTAGAAGCACCAAACTTTTTGAATGTGGTAAAAAAGACGGAGGGCAATTGGAAAATGAATGATGCTCAAGATTCTCTTAGTTTCATTTTTGCCGATGAAGTGGAGAATTATCGAATCGATCAAATCAGTGCTGATAGCCTCATTTTGTCCACTTCTGATGTCCCCGCTCGCACCTTGATTTTATTGAGGAAGTATTGGAAAGACTAAAAGAAACGACATCTTGTCATACTTTTCGTGGGGGCATAGCTTTTGACAAAGGCCAAGCATGAATGAGAAAAAGCATCCCTTTGGTTCGTCGTTCGAAGCATTCTTCTATCCAACGATTCTCCTATTGAGCATGTGGCTAGTGTTTTGGGCGGAGCACCTCTTTCGCTATGATTTCCATCGTTTAGGTGTCTTGCCACGGAGCCTTGAAGGAATCAAAGGAATCCTTTTGATGCCCTTCATTCACTCGGCGTACGACATCGCACACATCGTCAATAATTCCATGCCTGTGTATTTCTTGTTGGCAGCACTCATTTATTTTTACCGCGACATTGCCCTCCGGGTCTTTCTTTTCGGCTGGTTGTTTACAGGTGTTTTCTTGTGGTTGTACGCCCAAAATAAAGGTGCGTATCACATTGGTATGAGTGGAATCATTTACATGCTTGCAGCCTTCCTTTTTACATCAGGGGTGATACGCAAATTTAAACCCTTACAAGCGATATCGCTCTTTATCATTTTTGCCTACGGAAGCATGGTTTGGGGGATTTTCCCACTGAAAGAACATGTCTCTTGGGAGGGACACTTTGTTGGCGCTGCAAGTGGAATCTTGTTGGCATTTGCGTACCAAAAACATGGTCCTCAGCGCCCAAAATACCAATACGAAGTGGAAAAGGAACTGGGTATAGAACCTCCTGACTTTGAGGCTGAATTGAATGAACGCATTCGTCTCGCGGCACAGGCCGAAGAGGAACGCTTACGGCAAGAACGGGGTTTTACTTTTGTCTATGATTACATTCCGCTGAAATCAGATGCTACACAGGACGATACATCCCCGAAATAGTACAGCTACCTTGCGTCAACTCTGACCAATCTTCTGCGTGTACATCCAAGGTCAGCAAAGTGCAGGTTTTGAGATGAATGTAATCGTCGGTAAGGTAAGAAGCCAAATCAGAAAGACCATCATTGTGCCCAATCAACAGAATGGTAAAATCACCAGTTTGTTTACATAGCTGGTTGAGCAGTGTTTCGCGATTTGCGAGGTACAAGTCATGCATCAAAATGTAAGAAGGAATGTCATTTTGTGCGCGAAGATATTCAAAGGTCTGTACCGTACGTTTTGCATCAGAACAAAAAACAACCGTGTCGGTGAATTCTATATTGGTAAGATGAGTTGCCATGGATTTCGATTGACCTTGGCCTTTGGGTGCCAATTGTCGATCAAAGTCAAGTCCTGTCTTGGATTGGTTCTCGGTCTTCGCATGTCGCAACAGCATCAATTTAATCATAGTGATTGTCTTTTTCTGAGGTTGTATGGGTTCAATGTTTAAATATAAGAAAGAGATTTCGATTTAATTGCGCTCGTTTATCTACCTTTAACTGACTAAAAACCTGCTTGAATGAGAAAAATTGTACAGATCTGCACGCTTTTGTTCGCCTTTGTTGCGGTATCAAATGCTCAAATCACCATCACATCAGCCGATATTGCCAATGGAGGTGATACTGTTCGAATGAGCACCCGTACAGATTTTCCATTCGATTATACCACAACTGGTCCAGGAATGACGTGGGATTTTTCTGGTTTGACACCAACCGCTCAAATTGTGAAAGAGTTTGGGGCTATTTCAACGGCGGGCTTACTTTGTCAAGTGCAGATGGGTTCATTTGCTCCTCCTGCTTATCAAGCGACATACTTTGTTCAATCCAATAACCTTCCTTTAGATCAGGCTTCAGCATTCTTACCTGTGACTATCGATGCAGTGAATCAGTTTGATAAAAAAACAGCAACAGCATTAACAAGTGTAGGTTTAGGCTTGAGCATTCAAGGGAACGAAATTCCTTTCCGGTCGGATACCATTGAAACGATTTTCAACTTTCCTGTTGCTTTTGGTGATGTGAATTATTCAAACGGCTACACAAACATTGACTTGACGCAGTTTACAGATGTGCAATGGAAACAGTACCGCACAAGAAACACGGTTGTTGATGGGCATGGCACTATCATAACTCCCTTCGGAACATTTAGTGCCTTGCGGGTAAGGCATGACATCACCGAATTGGATTCCATTTATTTGAATGTTGGTTTCCCTTTTTGGTTGCCAATCCCACAAACATTTGTAGAATATGAATGGTGGACGAATGGACAAAAGGCGCCAGTTTTGAAGGTGGTTACGAATTCAATTTTCGGCAATGAAGTGATTCGCTCAGTGGAATACCGTGACGTGAATCGCTATTTAGATGCGGGTGTTTCTGAGCCAACAGTTGAAATGAATGTGTTTCCCAATCCTGCATCCGATGAGTTGACAGTTCAAGCTGCTGCGAATATTGAAACCTTGCGCGTTTTTGATCAAAATGGCCGTTTGGTGATGGAAGAAGTCAAACTTCAAAGTCCTACTGTGCGGATGAATATTGCTGCCTTGCAGTCGGGTTCGTATGTGCTTGTGATGACATCGACAAAAGGTATTTCGCATACAACTTTCGTGAAAAAATAGGCGAAAGCTCGGTTTCGTCGTATCTTTGTCAAAAGCAGATCGGTCTATCGCTGTTCGTCGTAAGGCGGAGAGAGGAAAGTCCGGGCAGTACAGAGCGCCGTACTTCCTAACGGGAAGGTCTTACAGGGGCGACCTTGTGGGAACAGATAGTGCCACAGAAAGGAAAACTACCTCGTTTACGGGGAAAAGGTGAAAAGGTGAGGTAAGGGCTCACCGCTTCCGCAGCAATGGGGGAGGCAAGGAAAACCTTACGGACTGAAAGACCATGTATACCGGGGTTTGAGGGCTGCTCGCCTGATCCCGGAGGGTAGGTCGATTGATCCTGCATGTGAGTGTAGGGCTAGATAAATGATAGGCATCTGCCTCGGCAGAAACAGAACCCGGCTTATAGATCTGCTTTTTTTTAATCCTCACACCCACACTCAAACTCACGCTGTCTATATAGGGAATTTCCGCAGCGCTCGATCCATCCATGGATACATCTTCGGCCCTGTGTTTTGATACGGATACGGACTCTTGTTGCGGGAAACGACAGGGTAAGTGCCCAAGCGGTTGTTCAAACGTCGGTTGAATGGTACATTGAAAAGATAGTCTAAAAGTACAGCCGCATTCGTGAAGTTTCTTGCGTGGCGAATGATCCCAAAGCGCACGGGTTGATAATAACTTCCGCCATTCTGCTGGTTAATGAAAATCAATTCCTCACAGTTGTACTTTTTTTCAAGACGTTTCTTTTGAATATTTGAATGCGAGCATAACGTAAGCAGATAAGGAGCTTTTCCTGTGCTATCCATTCGTGTTTCTGATTCCACCTTCTGCTTTAAAAAGTCGCGTTCCCAGTCATAGAACGAATACTTCTTTTTTGCTTTCATGCGCGCCTTTACTCCCGAGAGCAAAGGTTTGAAATCGTATGAAATGTGAAGGTCAGTCGTCCATGTTGCTTTGCGAACCAAATCTGACAAATCAATGCGCTGATTTAATGAGTCACGAACGGATTTCAAAATAACATATGGATCTTGTCCTACCGTGAAATAATCCAACGATTGCGCGATAGGTGCGGTGGACTTTACATTTTTCTTGAGAAGATGATTGGATTGAATGTCCTTCGAACCAATGCTGTAGCGCAAAAGTACGGCATCAATTTCAGTATTGACTCCTTCCTTTTTCAATAAGGAATAAATGGAGTCTGCCGATAACTCGACAATTTGAACGTCAATGTGATGGTATTTCTTGAAGCTTTTGAATAGTCGCTCGTCTTCCTTGGTTAAACAATCCGACGCGAGTACAATGCGTTGCTTCTTGCTAGGTCGCGCCTCTCGTGGGCTGCAGCCATAAAGCAAACAAAGAAGAAAGAAGAAAGAACCCAAACGGTTAAACAACATGGTGCAAAGATATTCAAGTTCATTGTGACGCGCACGTTCGGCATTAAATATTTACCTTTGCGCCAGACAGAAACACCGTGAGCGAAAAAACACCCACCCAACAATCAAAGAAGATTACAACACTAATTGCCGATTTGAAATCGGGGAATTCAAAAAAGATTAGTTCTGCGTTAAAAACCCTTGAGGCGTCCGGAAATGTTCAGATTCTTGAGCCTTTGGCGGAGGTGTTGATGGACACTAACTTAGAAGATGCTCACAAAGAGATCATCGAGTTTCTTTCGTCAATGAAGGACAGCTCAGCCATTGATGAAATGATGCGTCTGCTCGGTGAAGGTCGTTTCCTTGCTGTTCGTCAGATTTTGTTGACCACCATCTGGAATAGCCCGTTGGATTACAGCTATTACCTGCCAGATTTCGTGGATATTGCTGTTGAAGGAAACTTTATGGAGGCCTTGGATTGCTTAACGATTATAGAAAACATGGAAGGGCCTTTTGAGGAACGGCACGTGTTGGAATCTCAATTGTTCTTGAGGGATTACATCGAGTCCACAGCGCCAAAAGATCCGCAGAAGCAGCACATAATGAGTGAAATTGCCTTATTTATCAAGGATTTAAATGACCAAGATGATGATGGAATCACCTCTTTTATGGATGAGGACGAAGATTAGTTATCGTTCCCAACCAAAACGCTCATTCAGAATTGCATTCGTTTTATCCGTAAAATCCTGATTGTCATTTTTCTCTAATACTTCACCAATAAATGCTTCAACAAGCAAGTTGCGCGCTGATCGTTCAGAGATTCCACGTGACTGCAAATAGAACACAGCTTCTTCATCCAATTGCCCTGTCGTTGACCCATGTGAACATTTCACATCATCGGCATAGATTTCCAACTCTGGCTTTGAATTCACAGATGCAGTATCACTCATCAGTACATTCCCATTTGACTGGAATGCATTGATTTTTTGAGCGTCCTTACGGACAAATACTTTTCCATTGAATACCGCTGTAGCTTGCTCGTCAATCACCCCTTTATACATTTCATTCGATAGGCAATGTGGCATCATGTGGTCAATAACCGTATGATTGTCGGTGTGTTGATTTCCCTTTAACAAGTAAGCACCATAAAGATTTGTCTCACAATTGCTTCCATTTACACGAACACGCACATTGTTGCGAACCAAGGTTCCGTTTAATGTCACGGTGTGCATCGTGAACACAGAATCCTTTTCTTGCGTAATTTCTTCCGTGCAAATTTGGAAATTCCCCTCCTCTTCCGATTGCAATTTTCGCAAGGTGAAATGAGCGCCTTCACTTACATGAATTTCAGCAACAGCGTTTAATATGGATTGTTCAGCACCCGCAGCCCAAGTTCCTATGGTCAATTCCGCTTTCGCAAATTTACCGATGTGGATAAAAAGACGAATTGTTGCGGAACATTCCACTTTCGATAGGACATGAATCAATTCAATGGGCGCTTCGATTTGAGCTTTATCTGCGATTTGAATAAGAATTCCTTCTTGCAAATACGCTGTATTCATCGCGTTGAAAAGTTCATTTTCGACCGAAAGCATGCTTCCAACGTGGTCTAATTCATCTGCACTACATTCACTGAATCGTTTGATAGTTAGTCCTGAAACTGTCTCGAATTGTGAAGCATCAAAATTAACAGTGCCGTTTTCAATCACGATGCGGTTTCCTGTTGAATGAATGGCGTATGCAGGACTATTGATTCCTTCGTGTTTCGTTGCCACCGTTGGACTCAACTTTGAAAGTTTAGTCAAACGTGTGTATTTCCACGCTTCATGACGTGTAGTTGGAAATGACTTGCCATTCAATTCATCCATTGATTTATGGACTAAATCAGCGGGCAAGGCAATCTCTGTTTGACGCAAATGCTTGGTAAACGTCGAAACTGTACGATCGATTTGTGTTTCACTCATGACTTCGGCATTAAATCGCTTCTTGTTCAGCTTTGATCCAATCGTAGCCCTTTTCTTCCAATTCCAACGCGAGTTCTTTTGGTCCAGACTTCACGATGCGTCCATTGTAAAGGACATGCACAACATCTGGTACAATATAGTCGAGTAGGCGTTGGTAGTGTGTAATGACAATCGTCGCGTTTTTCTCAGAACGCAGTTTATTTACACCATTAGCAACAATGCGCAGAGCGTCGATATCAAGTCCCGAGTCGGTTTCATCCAAGATGGCCAACTTCGGCTCAAGCATCGCCATTTGGAAGATTTCATTGCGTTTCTTTTCACCTC
The DNA here is from genome assembly GCA_040379705.1 of Crocinitomicaceae bacterium. GTDB lineage: Bacteria > Bacteroidota > Bacteroidia > Flavobacteriales_D > Crocinitomicaceae > M0103. The sequence continues at coordinate 16,242 of JBEIKR010000014.1, read as the reverse complement.
CGGAGAATCCTTCGTTGACAGAGCGAGAAGCGAGTTTAGCATCAAGTTCTACAATCGCTGATTTTTCACGCACCATGGCCATGAAATCTTTTGCTGATATTGCCTCCTCACCTCTGTATTCGCGAATTTCGTTCAATGAGGTGCGCAAGAAATTGACGTTCGAAACACCTGGTATTTCAACGGGATATTGAAATGCGAGAAACATGCCTTCGCGCGCTCGATCTTCCGTTGAAAGTTCAAGTAAATCAACCCCATCGAAATCAACAGATCCCTCAGTGACTTCATAATCTTCACGGCCAGCAAGTACGGAAGCCAGTGTGCTTTTACCAGCGCCATTTGGCCCCATGATGGCATGAACTTGACCTGCCGGAACCTCAAGATTTAATCCTTTCAAGATTTCTTTTCCGTCGATCGATGCGTGTAAATTCTTAATTGTAATCATGTATAATTTTTTAATCGAAAATGTCTGTTATCCTACCGATCCTTCTAAACTAATTGCGAGTAATTTTTGTGCTTCCACCGCAAATTCCATGGGCAACTGATTGAGAACCTCTTTACAATATCCGTTGACAATGAGGCTAATCGCCTTTTCTTCGCTGATACCTCGTTGCAAGCAATAAAAGATTTGATCTTCACCTATTTTCGAGGTTGTTGCTTCGTGTTCAATTTTAGCTGAACTGTTTTTGCACTCGATATACGGAAAAGTATGCGCTCCACATTCATCTGTCATTAACAGCGAATCACATTGTGAAAAGTTGCGTGCATTTTCGGCATTCTTGTGAATTTGAACCAGCCCTCGGTATGAATTCTGTGATTTTCCTGCAGATATTCCCTTCGAAATGATCGTACTTTTTGTGTTCTTTCCAAGGTGAATCATCTTTGTTCCGGTATCCGCTTGCTGGTAGTTGTTGGTCACTGCAACGGAATAAAACTCACCTATAGAATTGTCTCCTTTCAATATGCATGAAGGATACTTCCAAGTCACTGCCGATCCAGTTTCAACCTGAGTCCATGAGATTTTAGCATTGCGCTCGCACAATCCACGTTTCGTTACGAAATTGTAAACACCGCCTTTACCTTCTTTATCTCCGGGATACCAGTTCTGAACGGTGGAATATTTGATTTCTGCGTTGTCAAGTGCGATCAACTCAACAACAGCGGCATGCAATTGATTTTCATCACGCTGTGGCGCTGTGCATCCTTCGAGATAGGAAACATATGAGCCTTGATCAGCAACTACAAGTGTGCGTTCAAACTGTCCTGTTCCTCCTTCGTTGATTCGGAAGTAAGTCGACAATTCCATCGGACAACGAACCCCTGAAGGGATGTAACAAAAAGACCCGTCAGTAAATACCGCTGAATTTAATGCTGCGTAAAAATTGTCTGTCATTGGTACAACCGTTCCCATGTGTTTTCTCACCAATTCAGGATGTTCCTTTACTGCTTCTGAAAACGAACAAAAGATGATGCCGAGTTCAGCAAGTTTCGATTTGAAAGATGTCGCCACAGAAACGGAATCCATCACGAAATCCACCGCCACTCCAGTAAGGCGTTGCTGCTCTTCCATGGAAATCCCAAGTTTCGACATGGTTTCCTTCATTTCAGGATCGACATCGTCCCATGACTCATACTTCTTGGTCTGCTTTGGTGCAGAATAATAGGTGATATCTTGAAAGTCAGGTTTTTCGTAATGAACATGAGCCCACTCAGGCTCCGTCATTTCTTTCCACAGCGCGAATGCTTTCAGCCGAAACTCAAGCAACCATTCGGGCTCCTCCTTTTTGGCGGATATAAAACGAATGATGTCTTCGTTCAATCCTTTTGGGGCTTTGTCGGACTCGATATTCGTGACGAAACCAAATTTATATTCTTGGTTTTCAAGGTCCTTGGCCAATTCATTTTCGGTATATCCCATCTGAATGAAAATTCGGTTTTATCTAAAAAACTTATAGTGAAAATGATTCTCCACATCCACAGGTGCGACCTGCATTCGGATTGTTGAACACAAAGCCTTTGCCGTTCAATCCACCCGAGAAATCAAGTGTAGTTCCCACCAAATACAAAAAACTCTTCTTATCAACAACCACTTGGACACCATTGTTCTCGAAGGACTTGTCGTTTTCGTTCAGCTGATTGTCAAAGGTCAGCTGGTACATTAACCCAGAACAACCACCTCCTTCGACACCAACACGAATGAAGTATCCATCTTTGCCCTCGTCTTCCATCAGACGAAGTGCCTGTTTTTTTGCGGTATCCGTAACAGTTATCATGACGTTTGATTCTTTTTATTTAGATTGAATATAAATAAACGCTAAATCTGCGACAAAAATACCACATTTATCCTTTTGACGCAACACACATTGCATGAAATAAATGCAACTTTTGTCTCCTTTTTTAATGATTTGAAGACCTCATTGTTTTATATTTGCGCAACTAACTTGACGTAAATTGCGTCAATATGTGTGCAACCTTATACTATAAACAATGGGAAAACGACTACTTACGATTTCTTTCATGTTGATTTTGTGCGCCTTAAGCGCATTTTCTCAGAATCAAAATAACAGTTGGAACTATACGACACTTGACGCCGAAAGCCTCGAACAAAGAATGGTCATGAATATCCGTGCGGGAAATTCAGCGTACAAAGATGTGTTTTTAGCATTAACGTTCACTGTGGAGGATTTTGGCAAGCTGAAAAAATCTTTTAATTCCTTAGGGGAGGATTTGAATGCGGTGACGCCCATTACGGAAATACTTTTCGACGGAAATCATTCTGTGTTGACTGTAGTTTTTCCAAGAGAAGTTTCTGATACAGACGGATTTTTGAAAACCTGCAAAGACATTATGGCGAAATATGAAGTATATCTCGTTGGATATGAAGAACAATACTTACTTTCTACGATTACAAAATGAATGTATTATTAAATAGAACAAACGAAATGGCAATTGCTCGTTCGTTGAAATCCATTGCGCTTTCGCTTTTGGTGATTTTTGTTTCCTTTACGGTATTTGCGCAGCCTGCAAATGATAACCCTTGCAATGCAACACCGCTAACAGCTGGAACTGTGTGTAATTATGTGGCTGGTACGAATGTGCTCGCTACGAATTCTCCTGGAGTGCCGGCGCCTGGTTGTGCCTCTTACGTTGGACAAGATGTATGGTTCAGTGTTGTTGTACCTGCCGGTGGTTCTTTAACGTTTGATGCAAACGTTGGGTCAATGACTGATGGTGGAATGGCCGTTTATTCAGGTTCTTGTTCCTCACTGACTTTATTGGCATGTAATGATGACTCAAGTCCGAATGGGTTGATGCCGTATATCGCATTGACAGGGCAAACACCAGGTACGACCTTGTACATAAGGTTTTGGGATTATGCTGGAGGATCTGGTACATTCTCAATATGTGTTGTTGCACCACCACCACCGCCAAATTGCGTGGGAAATCCGCCTGCGGGGAACGATTGTGCGAGTGCCACTCCAATCTGTGATTTGAACGGATATTGTGGAAGTACAGCGTCAACATATACGGCGAACTCTTGGCCCCAATTGACCACTGCTTTTTGTGGATCGATTGAAAATAACTCGTTTATTTCTTTTGTTGCTTCCTCAACTACGGTTTCATTCAATGTGTGGGTGACTAGCTCCACTATGGGCTTTGGAATTCAAATGTTTATCTTCTCGGCAACAGGCTGTGCGGGAGCTGTCACAAGTTTCACGTGTTGGAATCCAGGGCTCGCTGGTAGTGGTCCTTCATCCGTTACGGCCTCTGGATTAACTGTTGGAAATACCTATTACATCATGGTGGATGGAAATGCTGGAGATGTCTGTAACTACATTATTGGCGCGAACTCTGGTGTGAATCTCCCAGTGACTTTGACGCCAGTGACGGCCTCAGTTTGTTCTGGTCAATCCGTAAACTTAACGGCCTCAGGAGGGAATGGGACATATACTTGGACACCAGCGGCAGGACTTTCTGCCACAACAGGTGCCAATGTAACAGTTACGCCTCCATCGAATCCAGGAACTTACTCATACACAGTGAATTCTGCAACCGGAAATCCTCTGTGTCCAACAAGTACATCTGCTACATCAACAATTACGGTTACTGGAGCTGCAGCGATTAACGCTGGCGCTGACGTCGCCATCTGTACAGGCCAAAATGTCACATTGACGGCTACTGGTGGTGCAACATACACATGGTCACCTGCCATTACGAATGGTGTACCTTTTTCTCCTCCTGTGACAACGACCTACACGGTAACTGGAACAACTGCTTCTGGATGTGTTGGTACTGACCAAGTTGTAGTTACAGTGAATCCAAGTTTATCCGTTTATGCTGGCCCAGATGTTGTCGTTTGTACAGGTCAACAGATAACTCTTTCAGGTTCTGGGATGAACACCTATACCTGGTCGCCTGTAGTGACCAATGGAGTCGCATTTACGCCAGCAGCCACGGGAATATACACTGTAACTGGAACTTCGACTGGTGGTTGTACGAGCACAGACCAAGTGTTAGTGTCGGTTAATCCTTTGCCAACGATTAATGGTGGTGCAGATGTCACTTTATGTGCTGGTCAAACAGCGGCACTTTCGGCGACTGGTGCGAATAGTTACACATGGTCTCCTTTGGTAACCAATGGTGTGGCTTTCAATCCAAGTGCTACTGCTACCTATACGGTCACGGGAACTGGTGCCAATGGATGCACGAATACAGATCAAGTGTTAGTGACAGTGAATCCTCTTCCAACAGTGAATGGAGGAGTAGATGCTTCCATCTGTACAGGACAATCCGTCACATTAACAGCTACTGGAGCAAATACCTACTCTTGGTCGCCATTTATAACGAATGGTGTGGCATTTACACCAGTTGCAACGGGGACATATACGGTAACGGGAACATCATCGAGTGGTTGTATTAACACGGACCAAGTGCTTGTGACTGTAGGTACATTGCCTACCATCAATGGTGGTGCGGATATCATTATTTGTAATGGACAAACCACCACGCTAACAGCTTCTGGCGCGTCAACATATTCATGGTCGCCCGTGGTGACAAATGGTGTTGCATTTACACCTACAACAACTGGGACATATACGGTAACAGGAACCACCGCAAGTGGGTGTACAAATACGGACCAAGTGCTTGTGACTGTAAATCCATTACCAATAGTGAATGGTGGAGCGGATATAACTATCTGTGAGGGACAAACTGCAACACTTACTGCGACGGGTGCCTCTAATTATTCTTGGTCACCGGTAGCATCAAATGGTGTTGCATTTTCACCAGCGGCAACGGGAACATATACGGTAACAGGAACCACCGCAAGTGGTTGTACGAATACGGACCAAGTGTTAGTGACTGTCAACCCAATACCAGCGGTTAATGCTGGTTCGGATCAGTCGGTATGTATTGGAACACAAGTCACTTTGACTGGAACCAATGCCGCTACATATTCGTGGTCTCCTTCCATTAGCAATGGTGTAGCATTTAACCCGCCAACTGGGAATACCACCTACACGTTGACTGGAACTTCGGCCGCGGGGTGTGTCAATACAGACCAAGTGGTTGTTTCTGTAAATGCTAGTCCTGCCGTGAACGCAGGTACATACCCTGCAGTGTGCAGTGATGTTTCTACGGTAGCCTTGGTTGGTTCACCAATTGGTGGAACATTTACAGGTACAGGGGTAACCGGAACGAATTTCGCCACTTCGGCAGGTTCTCAAACAGTAACATATAGTTATACGGATCCAAATGGTTGTTCTGGTTCGAGCACGTCAAATATTGTTGTAAATCAAGTGCCTGCTGTAGTGGGTGGTACTGATGTTACGATTTGTGCAGGTGAACAAGTAACACTGAATGCAGCAGGTGCAACATCATTTACATGGTCACCTGTAGCGAGCAATGGTGTTGCATTTGCACCAGCAGCCACAGGAACATATACAGTCACAGGGACCGATGCAAATGGCTGTTCCAGCACGGATCAAGTGCTAGTGACAGTGAATCCTTTGCCAAATGTGAGTGCAGGCCCGGATCAGGTCGTGTGTATTGGTGTTCAAGTGACTTTAACAGGTTCTGGGTCAGCAACGTATTCTTGGTCTCCAACAATAACAAATGGTGTCCCATTCACATCACCTAACGGAACAACCACCTATACACTTACAGGAACTTCCGCAGAAGGATGTACGGGAACGGATGCCGTTGATGTCACAGTAAATTCGCAGCCTTCAGTAAATGCAGGAACCTATTCCCCTGTATGTATCAATGCTACGCCTGTAGCACTTGTTGGTACTCCAGCAGGTGGAACCTTCACAGGAACGGGTGTAACCGGAACTTCGTTTAATCCAGCTTCAGGTACGCAAACGATTACTTACGATTATGTTGATCCAAGTGGATGTGCTGGCTCTGCCACAACTTCCATCACTGTAAATCCGCTTCCTACGATTGCTGGAGGTCCCGATGCGACTGTGTGTGCAGGTCAAACAATTACATTAACAGCGACGGGCGCAGCAACATATTCATGGTCTCCGGCTGCTACCAATGGTGTAGCTTTCGCACCGTCGGCCACTGCAACATATACCGTCATTGGAACGTCAGCTGCGGGTTGTACAAATACAGACCAGGTGGCAGTAACAGTCAACGCAGCCCCTACAGTAAATGCGGGTGTGGACCAATCGGTATGTATTGGATCACAAGTAACATTAACTGCGACAGGTGCTAACACATATACGTGGTCTCCAATCATCACCAATGGTGCGCCATTCGTTCCTCCAGTGGGAACAACAGTGTACACTGCGACGGGTACTTCAGCAGCAGGATGTGTGAGCACGGATGCCGTTCAAGTGACTTCTTATACATCACCTGCTGTCAACGCGGGGACTTATTTGCCAGTGTGTATTGATGCATCCCCGGTAGCATTAGCGGGAACACCTGCAGGGGGCACATTCTCGGGCACAGGGGTAACAGGAACAACATTCAACCCGTCTTCAGGAACTCAAACGGTAACGTACAATTATACGGATCCCAATGGATGCTCTGGCTTAGGAACAGCAACGATTACGGTGAACCCATTACCGATAGTTGATGCTGGAACATACAACCCAATATGTGTAGATGCAGCGAACCTTCCACTTGTTGGTACTCCAGCGGGAGGGACATTCTCAGGTACAGGAGTAACGGCCAATGCATTTGATCCATCTGCCAATACGCAAACGGTAACTTATACTTATACTAATGCCAATGGATGTGTGAACACCGATGTTGCTACAATCACGGTCGTACAGTTAACTCCTTCAAATGCTGGAACGTATACACCGGTATGTATCGACGCTGCAAATGTGACCTTGACAGGTACACCAGCGGGAGGAACATTCTCGGGTACTGGAGTAACAGCCAATGCATTTGATCCAAGTGCTGGAACACAAACGGTGACCTATACGTATTCCGATGCCAATGGATGCACCACTTCAGCGACTTCAACGATTGTCGTGAACCCATTGCCAAATGTTGGTGCTGGTGTGACACAAGTGGTTTGTGAGGGCACTGCGGTGACATTAAATGGTTCAGGTGCTGCAACATATACATGGAGTGGTGGTGCATTAAACGGTCAGTCATTTATTCCTTCTGTTGGCCAGAATGTTTATACGGTTTCTGGAACGGATGCCAATGGATGTGTTTCAACTGCAAACGTCAATGTGAATGTTCTTCCACAACCAATTGCAACGCTTACTAGTGATGTGCAAACAGGGAATCCAGTATTAGATGTTAATTTCACCAATGCTTCACAATTCGGTACAAGCTACAATTGGAACTATGGCAATGGGAATACATATTCATCGAATTTGACAGAAGGAACCACTGAGTCTTACGCGAATCCAGGAACGTATATAGTAACACTTGTAGCGACCAATGGCCTTTGTTCGTCGGTAGATTCATTAGAAATTATTGTATTGCCGTTTGGTGATCCTCAAGTGATTGTTCCGAATGTTTTCTCACCAAATGAGGATGATGCCAATGATATTTTCTTCTTGTCACATCTGTACACCGAGAAAATTTATTTGGTGATCTTAAACCGATGGGGAAATGTGGTGTTTGAAACAACAGATGCAGATCCTAAATGGGATGGTACCACACCAAATGGGAATAAAGTTACAGATGGTGTGTATTTCTATAAGTATGTGGCAACGGGTATCAATGGGGAAGAGATCAAAGGACACGGCGACATAACCGTTGTTCGATAAGTTTCTTTGCCAAGTGTTGGGTTGAATGTAATGGTGGGCAGCGTTGAGAATTTTTAATGACCTTGATGCAATAGGAGAAATTCAAAATCCCGTTGTAACGATTGGAACCTTTGATGGTGTGCATCTTGGGCATCAAAAAATTCTTCAGACCTTAATGGAGGAGGCCGAAAGTGTGCATGGAGAATCGGTATTGCTAACCTTTTACCCACATCCACGCATGGTGCTTTTTCCAGAAAGTCACGGCATGAAATTGCTTCAAACACAGGTTGAAAAAATAGATAAGTTGGAGAAAAATGGCCTTCAAAATCTTATCGTTTACCCTTTTTCGTTTGAATTTTCCCGCTTGACTGCGCTTGAATTTGTACGCGATATTTTAGTCAATAAATTGCATGTCCGCAAGATTGTCATAGGATACGATCATCAATTCGGAAAGAATAGGGAAGGGTCCATCGGATATTTGAAAGATATCGCAGAAACATATGATTTTGAGGTAATAGAAATTCCTGCCCAAGATATTGATGAGGTGAATGTAAGTTCTACTAAAATTCGAGAGGCATTGCTGAAGGGTGACATGCAACGGGCGACTGCATTCTTGGGTGAACCCTACCAATTGTCTGGGACAGTCATACGTGGACGGGCCCTTGGACGAACGATTGGTTTTCCTACGGCCAACATTGATATCAACAGCGAGATCAAACTAATTCCTGGCATCGGCGTATATGCTGTTGAGGTCTTGATCGATGGTCAAGTCTATCGCGGTATGTTGAATATTGGAAGAAAACCGACAGTGGTATCAACAGATGTAGTAAATTTAGAGGTACATATTTTGGATTTTCACCAAGATATTTATGATAAGAACATTACCATCCATTTTATTGACCGGGTGCGCGATGAACAGAAATTTGAATCGGTTGAGGCCCTTCAGGAACAGTTAAAAAATGATGAAAAGGTTGTTCGTACTTCTGCTGTGTTTAGCGCTTAATTGTGTAGGATTTACTCAGACAGATACTTTACGCATGTACCGTGTATCTGAACTTGAATTTGCGCACCCCGACTCCGTTTTTTACATCTCACTGTCACGGGAAAAGCGAACAGAAGTACCTTCGATTATTGCCAACTTCACCAAGCTAAAGGTGCTGGATCTCAGCAAAAACAAACTAACTGAACTGCCTGCGTTTATTGGAAATCTAACCGATATTGAGGTGTTGGACCTGTCCAAAAATGAATTGTCCATATTTCCGAATGAAATCTGTCGGTTGAGAAATCTTAAAACTTTGATCATCAATAGAAATACTTTCGACCAAATCCCAGAGTGTTTCGGCTATTGCACGAAGATAGAGCTCATTGATCTTTGGGAGGTGCCCATTGCACATTTTCCGGAATCAATGGACCAATTGAAGGCGTTGAAAGTCATTGATATTCAAGGTGTAAAATACGGGCCATCGTTTCAAGAGGCACTTAGAAAGCGTCTCCCATGGGTCAATATCCGGTTTGATTCACCGTGCGACTGCATGGAATAGCATGTTAAATTGCGATGAATCATCTGTGATATTTGAAGATGTCGGAGATAACTCGTTTTTTTATTTTATATTTGGGTCGCTACTGCGCTTGAGTGTTGATTCTATTTTCTATGTTTCTAAACAAACGTTAAAACAGTCATTTTGAGCACATAGTGTAATTAACACGGTTCCTTTTTATGAAAAAATGTGTTCTTTTTGCCGTATTTCTATTGTCAGTTTCTGCGTTTGCTCAGCAAATTCCGCAGTATAGTCAATATCTGAGAAATCAATACATGGTGAATCCAGGTGCTGCAGGCGTTTATGACTTCACTGATATTACGATGAGTGGACGATGGCAATGGGTGGGGTTTGGAGACGAACCGCGAACTGCATATCTATCCGTTTCTTCCCCGCTGAATTTAGCGCCAAAACAGAAGTATAACCCAGCGTTACGAACGAGCCAAGGTCCTGTGAGAAACCCAGAAGTGAAAACAGGAATATTGAAACATGCCATTGGTGGACAGTTTATTGCCGATCAATATGGTGCTTTTCGTCGCATGCAGCTTGCCGGAACGTATGCATTGCATTTGCCACTATCAAAAAAAATAAATTTATCGTTCGGAACGCGATTAGGTTTGTCAAACCATTCTTTCTTACAAGATAAAGCGCAAGTGTTAAATCAAGTGGATCCAACTCAAGGATATACGGATCAAACATATAACAACTTCGTTTTGAATCAATCCAATCTTTTCATGATGGACCTTGGTGTTGGTTTCTACCTTTACTCTCAGCGATTTTTTGTCGGAATTTCAGCCGATCATTTGACAAAGGATTTGGTGAGTTTCGGTGCTGGAACAGCCAATTTCAATACCCAGATGCACTTCAATGCAACAGCAGGTGTAAAAATCCCAGTAAGTGAAAATGTGACTTTGACTCCAGCCATCCTTCTAAAAAAGATGGCGCCCGCACCATTGTCAATGGAAGGTTCTTTGCAAGTGGAATACAAAGAATGGTTGTGGGTTGGTGTTTCTTACCGAAACAAAGACGCCGTTATCGGGATGGTGGGGATGAATATTTCGGAACGCTTCAAATTGGGGTATTCTTATGATTATTCCCTTTCTCGTTTCAATAATTTCACTTCAGGAGGACACGAGTTGGTGCTCGGCTTAATGCTTGGGCGGTAATTGTGTTCAATTAAAGATTTAAAATGATGAAAAAAGAAATCCTCTTTGTGATATTTCTCTGTGGCTTTTGCGTGAATTCAATGGCTCAATTTTGGCAAACCTCTGAACCAAAAAGGCTTCCTGGATCTGTGAACACAGCAACTTTTGAGGAAATCATGCCTGTATTTTCAAAGGACAGCTCGCTGCTTTATTTTGTGCGCGCTTTCGACCCTTCGTCCGTGGCTGGTGAGTCAGATCAAGATATCTGGTACAGCAAGCGCACCGCAGACGGAAGCTACAGTTCATGCCAACCGTTAAGTGATTTGAACAACAAATACAATAATGGGATTGTGGGGATCAGCGCAAAAGGAAAATCGATTTATGTGCTTAATTCTTATGATGGAAAAAAAGACTTAGTGAAAGGGCTTTCAATGTCTGTTTCCAATGGCAACAAATGGGGCACTCCAACAAAAATTATGATTCCGTCATTGGATATCGAAGGTGACTTCTATACGTTTTTTGTAACAGAATCAGAAGATGTGGTAATCATTTCTTACAAAGGACCGAACTCACTTGGTGAAGAGGATTTGTATGTGAGCACGAAGAGTGGTGGTCAATGGTCCGCGCCCGTCCACATGGGATCTGCGCTGAACACCAAAGGTTTTGAAACAAGCCCATTCTTAACAAAAGGATTGGACACCTTGTTTTTCTCTAGCAATGGATTTGAAGGCTTCGGGGATGCCGATATTTATTATTCAGTGCGTCAAGGTGATTCTTACACCAATTGGTCTGCTCCTGTGAATCTTGGAAACAAAGTCAATTCAGCAAAATTTGACGCATACTTTTCTTACTCTGGAAATACCATGTACTGGTCAAGTAATCGCGATGGCGAACGAAGCGATATCTACATGGCAAGTATCTTAACACCTCCTGCATTGAGTCTTCGTTGCACGGGTACGGATGCAAGTACTTTTGGCGGTGTTGATGGGACTTTGTCTTCAACGGTTGCAGGTGGGGTTGCTCCAATGACTTATGCGTGGTCAAATGGCGCGTCGATTCAGAATCCTGTTGGTGTAGGAAAAGGTACATATGTCATCAATGTTACCGATGCCATTGGACAAAAAGTATCGTGTATCGCGAAAGTGGGTGAGCCAGTACCTGTGCAAGACCTAAGCTTCAAGCATGTGTACGATTACAACTATGCCAACCTAACGTGTGTTGAAAATGAATCGTTGGGGTCTTTTGTAAAACAAGTAGAAGCCCAACTCAAAAACGGACGTTCATCAATTAAAATCATGATTACTTCATCAGCATCTACAGTGCCAACAAAAGCGTTCGAAGGATCAAATCAGAAACTTGCTGAGGCACGTGCAGAGCGCATGAAAAAAGAATTGGAGAGCTATTTCGCTACCGCAGGATTGTCAGCCAAGGTGAGTATTGTCATCGAATCAACGAAGGTACAAGGCCCAAAATACAGAAGTGACTTCGAAGATCAAGGGAAGTACCGCGAGTTTCAGTTCGTTGAGTTAAAGACGCAATAGCCTTAATTGAACTTAATTGCTTTGGATGGTCGGATGCGAGTAATCACAATGCTCGGAATGATTAGCGCGGCCAAGCAAACTATGAAGGTGACAGCATTTAGTGCAATCCATGCAACCAAGTTGAGTTCAATCGGAACAGAGTCCAAGTAATACACCTCTGGATTTAATCGAATGATTCCGAAGTATTCCTGCAATCCACAAAGGGACAGTCCAACAGCGTTTCCTAGGAGCATTCCACGCAGAATGAGTCGTCCAGACTGATAAAGGAAGATCTTGCGAATGCTCCAATCTGTTGCCCCCATAGATTTTAGTAATCCGATAAAACTTGTACGCACGAGGATCAATACAAGTAGGGCAGAACCCATGTTGATTATGCCAATCAGAATCATCAAGGTGAGTATAATCAGCACGTTTAAGTCCAAAAACCCAAGCCACATAAAGATGTCTGCCTGCTCATCCGTGATGCTTGTCACTTTGAGCATTTCACCTGATGCATTTGGGATCAAAGAGAATTGACGTTTTAACTTTTCATAGATTTCTGGCAGTGCATTCCAGTCCTTGACCGTTAATTCATACGCACCAACGTAGTCTGATGAGCTGCCTGGACCATCTGTCGGCTCAAATTTAATTGTTCGATGAAAGCCTTCGATGCTAAATCCTTTTTCGGTTAAGTTCTTTTCTATGGTTCCGTCTGGATTTGTGAAGTAACCGCAATCTTCATCGATGTGATTTACAGGACCATGATGTGCCCATACATTGATAAACATATAGGCTGTATCGGGTCGACTTGTTGTTTCGTTTCGACCATCAATGTTGCTCCAATAATCGGAAACAATCAAACGAATCATGGTGTCGCGTGTTGGGCAAAGTGGAAAGCCTGAGTAGTTCTCAAAACCCTTTCCCCAGTCATAACGGTAATTCCCATTTCCACCCGTGCTGGACGCTCTGATAATCAATTGACCATTGTAAAGGGTATCTTCCACCGTAATGGCCGCTTTTATCCCCCAATCATTTAGGTTTTGCACGAGACGAAGATCACCAATCGCCATTTTCTTATCAAACTCTTCCAGTCCGGTCTCGTAAATACCAACGAGTTTGAAGTTGCGTCGAATCGGTTGATTTTTAACGAAAAAGGCTTTCACCTCCTCATTTAATTTTACTCCTAAAGTATTGGCAACTTGCTTTGATAGAAGGATTTCGTTTGTCGCCTCATCTGTTGTGAAGTCTGGTACTCGTCCAGAAATTAAATTTTCCTTGAAGAAATGAAGGTCGTAGGTCGAGTCAACACCTTTTAGCAGTCCCGCCATGATTTCTTGCTGCACAAACACAGAGTCCTTGCCATTTTTCGTTCGAATTGTTCGTTCTACTTTTCCAGATTGAAATAATACCGGTTTGTAGGCGACAGGGTTCACGGTGGCAATGCCATTAAACTTTTGCAGTGAATTTTGCAGTAAAGTATCGCGCAATAAGGGTTCAGCTTCATAAACACTATGTTCACCTGAATTCATCACGAGGATATGCGAACCAAAACCCGTAACTTTGTCGCGAACTTCGTGTTGGAAACCTGTTACCACCGCGATTGTGATCAAATTAACAATAACAGCAAGTGCAATACTTAACATGGAAATGCGAACGATTGGCCTGGAAACTTTCTTGCCTTCGACCTCGCTTTTCAGGATTCTTTGTGATATGAAATACTCAAACCGCAATATGCTTCTTTTGAATGTACGAAAGTACATAAAGCATTTGTGCTTAAAAAGTATTTTAATTCTTTTGGTGACATCATGTGGAGTTCAAAAACCGAAGCGCACGATTATCGCTGAAACGCAGGTTATTGAGCAATGTGAACCGGGCGATACGGATTGCATTCGTGTTGAGGAGCAGCAAGTTCACAACCCATTGCGTGCACCCGTTTTAGGGATCGATCGCCTCCATCTCTTTATGGATTCGCTGCAAAACAAGAATATTGCGGTGGTGAGCAATCAAACGTCGATGGTTGGAGATGTCCACCTCGTGGACACCTTACTATCTCTAGGTTTGAATGTGAAAAAAGTATTTGCTCCTGAACATGGATTCCGAGGTCAAGCGGATGCAGGGGAAAAGGTACACAGTACAGTGGATGAAAAAACAGGCTTGCCACTGATTAGTTTATATGGACAAAACAAGAAACCGCTTCCATCCGAGATGGCCAATATCGACATCGTTATTTACGACATTCAGGACGTTGGTGTGCGGTTCTACACGTATATTTCCACCTTGCATTACGTGATGGAGGCGTGTGCGGAGAATGGGAAACAGCTGGTGGTGCTCGATCGCCCAAATCCAAATGGCCACTATGTGGACGGTCCCATCCGTGAGCCTGAGCAAAAATCGTTCGTTGGGATGCATCCTGTTCCAATTGTGTATGGAATGACCATCGGAGAATATGCGATGATGATCAATGGCGAGCATTGGTTGCGTGATAGCCTTTCCTGTAAATTATGGGTAATTCCTTGCCGCAATTATACACACAAGACAAAGTATGTTTTGCCTGTCCCTCCTTCACCGAATTTAAGATCAGAGTTGGCCATCACTTTATATCCGAGTTTGTGCTTGTTTGAAGCTACAACAGTGAGTATTGGTCGTGGCACAGATCGGCCTTTTGAAATGTTTGGTCATCCGGAATTTACCGATACAACGTTTCAGTTTACACCAACCTCAAAACCTGGTGCAAAAAATCCTTTGTATGAAAATAAGGTATGCAGTGGCTTCGACCTTCAAAATAGCCTAACGAAAAGGCGCTATGAGATCAATCTGACTTACGTCATTCAGGCGAAAGAAATCTTGGATTCATTGACATTCATTGATCAGCCTGCATTTTTCAATCGCTTGGCAGGAACACCAAAGTTGAAAGAGCAAATTATGGCAGGATGGTCCGCAAAGGAAATCCGAGCGACATGGCAACCGGGCCTTGAATCATTCAAGGCGACGCGAAAAAAATACTTGCTTTATCCGTAATTATTTCAGCTTCTCAGCGCTTGCAATTACGTTGGATTTCATTTCTTCCATGTAAGCGATGAGCTTCTCCTGCACATCAGGATTGGAGGAACCAATCATCTTTGCCGCAAGAATTCCGGCGTTTTTTGCCGCATTCAAAGCCACAGTAGCCACTGGAATTCCATTTGGCATTTGCAAAATCGATAAGATGCTGTCCCAGCCATCAATGGAGTTGGATGATTTCACGGGAACACCGATCACAGGTAGTGGTGTTAAGGAAGCAGTCATACCAGGAAGATGGGCCGCGCCACCGGCACCTGCAATAATGACTTTCAAGCCACGTCCATGGGCACTTTTTGCATAGTCGAACATGCGTTCAGGTGTTCGGTGCGCCGAAACGATATCGATTTCGTAGCGAATTCCAAAAGTATCCAAGATGTCCGCCGCATCTTGCATCACCGGTAAATCCGATGCACTTCCCATGATAATTCCTACTTCGATCATACGTTCTTTTTTTTACAAAAGTAAGAAACCCTTTCGAGCATAAAAAAAGCGCAACAAAAATCTGCTGCGCTTTTCCATAATTTGTAGAATCTTATAGGGTGCCGCGCTTCTCCTGCTCGCGCTCGATGGATTCAAATAGTGCTTTGAAATTTCCTGCACCAAAGCCTCGTGCTCCCATGCGTTGGATGATTTCGAAGAATAATGTTGGGCGATCTTCCACTGGCTTCGTGAAAATCTGCAATAAGTATCCTTCTTCGTCTGCGTCAACTAGGATGCCTAATTTTTGAATTTCTGGTATTGGTTCCTTCATCAATTCCATATG
>JBEIKR010000013.1:0-33505 GCA_040379705.1 Crocinitomicaceae bacterium | reverse complement strand
CTATTCCGTCAGATAGAGTTGTCAATTGGTCCTTGGCCGGTGTGCGTGATTCGAGTACGTCAAACTTTGCGGTGATTGATGTAGTCGCTGGTGGACTCGTTAACGATGGAGTTACGCCATGTGACGCTGCACTTGCTTCATTGTTTTCGACTCATGCAGAACCAGCGATTTTTTATTTTCCAGCAGGCACGTATTTGTTCAATGCGCCGATTAGTTTGCGAAGCAATTGTGTCTTTAGAGGCCAAGGGGCGACAGTCACAAACTTCATTATCGATCATTCGGGGAGCGGTAATGGAATCAACATCAATGGGACAGCCATTCTAGCGGACAGCACATCATTTTCCATGGCAGGCATAAAAAACGACACGAGTATTTCGGTCCTTAATGGCAGTACTTATGCTTCAGGTGATTGGATTCGTATTGTGCAAGACGATGCCGATTTAATCTTTTCCTCTTGGGCAGCAGGATCTGTTGGACAAATTGTGCGTATCGCGGCAGTAAATGGGAATGTCCTTCAATTGGAATCACCATTACGAATGGATTATTCACTAACAAGACATCCTCGGATTCATCGGATTTTACCAAAAAGCAATGTTGGAATTGAGTGTCTTTCTATTGAGCGACTGGACAATACTGCGCCGGAGCAAGCGAGTGTGCTTTCGTTCAATTATGCGGTTAATTCGTGGGTGAACGGCATAGAGATTTCTAAAACCACATTTGCACATGTGGAAGCAACCGCATGTTCTAATTTGGCCATTACCAATTCTTATTTCCATGATGCGCATGAGTATGGTGGTGGTGGACGAGGATATGGGGTGATGCTTCATTTTACCACAAACGAGTGTTTGGTTTACAGAAACATCTTCAGTCATTTACGCCATTCTATGATCCTCCAAGCAGGCTCCAATGGAAATGTGTTTTGTTACAACTTTTCGCGCGACCCATATTGGACTGGGAGTATTTTCCTGCCATCTAATTCTGCTGGTGACATGGTTTTGCATGGGAATTATCCATATTCAAATTTGTTCGAACAGAATGATGGGCAAAACATGGTGATTGATAACTCTCACGGCGCAAATGGCCCACATAATACGTATTTTCGTAATCGCGGAGGTTTGTTTGGGATTTTCTTTAGCGACAATACTTCTCCAAATCAAAATTTAGTCGGTAATGAAATAACCAATACAGGTTCACCAATGAGTGCTATCAACTATACTATTCAAGGTACGGGACATTTTGTGTTCGGAAACAACAATAAAGGAACGATTGCACCATCGGGAACAACTTCATTGCCCGACACATCGTATTATTTTTCCTCACGTCCCGCACTCATTCCTCAAAACTTTTACGCGTCGATCGGTACTCCAAACACATTGAACTCAGGCAGTATCCCCGCAACGTACTTTTACCAAAACAATGATTTTTTCGCAAATGCCTGCGGGTATGCATCCGATTTGAGTACTCCCATCGAATTAACTATGGATGTTTCTATTTTTCCCAATCCAGTGCAGTCAGGAGACATTCTTCGGATAGAAGGGAAGTATAGTAAAATTCAGTTAATCAATTCAATGGGAAGTATCGTTGAGGAGTGGAATGGCCTGAATCATCCAAATGAATTTTACATCTCAGTTCCACCTGCGGTCTATTTCATTCGATTAGTGTCTGAACTTGAGATGGTCCGTCTTGCAAAGCTCATTGTTGAGTAAAATTAATCGAGCGAATATGCGAGTACAAAGGTTTGTGTGTGGATAAAACCTACCTTCCTGAGATTACCTCCAATTTTTGCGTGTGCGGTCAATGTCGAAATCTATTTTCATTATGGTTACTTCTTGCCGTGCATCGCCTAAGAAGCCTCCCAACGACTTAAAAACAACTTCCTTCGCAGCCCAGATGAGGTGCAATTCGAGACTTGTATCAAACTGGATTTCATTTGAATTGATAAAGTAATCTTTACCAGCAGCAATTCTCGGATGAAATGTTTGAATATCCACGCCAACGGCTGCTTTTCCGATGTAAATTGCACCATAATTATCGGAATGTGAAACGGATACATTTGGCATGTTATCCCCATCGAAATAAGGCTGCCCTGATGGTTTATGTTCAATGGAATGTGAAGCATATCCCGCTTCGTTCACCAATGCTTGAATAATTTGGGTTTGAAAGTCCCGTTTGGAAAGTTCTGTCGGCTTCGTTCCTTCACAATAATGAATAACTCCTATGTCCGTTTCAATGCGATTGAAGTTCAATGTAATCAAGATTATTGAACGAAAATAGGCAACATTTTTCAATTATCTTTGTGGTGTAAATCAAGCTGTGAAAAGTGTGCTGCGCATATTAAAATGGATCTTCCGATCAGTCTTCATCTCCTTCGAGTTGTTCATCTTTCTTTTTCACCTATTGTTTCTATGGATTTTAATTCATGCTCAAATTCCTGAACCCGAAGTGCCAAAGGTGCACATTGGAAAACGCCATCAAATAGGCCCGAATCATTTTGTACTCGGGAACAATTACCTAAAAAAGAACGAATACAGCGTGTGGGAAATGTACATCGAAGGCGCTCCCTACGAACGGGGATTGATTTATGGAGAATTGGCCCAAGAACTCATTCAACGGCAAGAGGATATCTTCGTAGCTCAAATCAATCAATTTGTGCCAGGAGAGTTTTTGCAGCAGTTTTTGCGCTTACTGATTGGATTTTTCAATGCGGATTTGCCGTCCAATATTCCCCTTGAAAATCAACAGGAAATCTTAGGTGTCTCGCGCTATTTTAGTGATCGTTACGACTATATTGCGGATAAGTACACTCGAATTTTAAACTACCATGCCGCCCACGATATTGGTCACGCACTCAATGATTATAGCATTGTCGGTTGTACATCGTTTGCATTAAAAGGTAAGAAAACGAAGAAAGGTGAATTGCTCATTGGCAGGAATTTCGATTTTTATGTGGGGGATGAGTTTGCCGAGGATAAACTGGTGGTATTTGTGAATCCTGATAAAGGTTTTTCTTTCGCTTCATACTCTTGGGCGGGATTTACAGGTGTCGCATCTGGTCTTAATAGTGAAGGACTAAGTGTGACCATCAATGCGTCAAAATCGGACTTGCCCACATCAGCGAAAATGCCAATTTCCATTTTAGCCCGCGAAATTCTTCAATATGCATCATCCATTGAGGAGGCCATTGCCATCGCACGAAAACGAAAAATCTTTGTTTCTGAAACCATCATGGTCGGATCCGCAAAAGATGGAAAGGCAGTTCTAATTGAAAAATCACCAACCCGCATGGGGGTATTTTACCAAAATCAAGACGCGCTCGTTTGTTCGAACCATTATCAATCCTCAACATTCAAGAAGGACAAGAAAAACCTTGACAATATCAAAGAAAGCGATAGCCATTTTCGTTTTGAACGTGTTTCTGAATTGCTAGAGAAAAAAGAGATTCTCGGACATATGGATATTCTTGACATTTTACGCGATCAGCATGGACAACATTCCGATACCCTAGGGATGGGGAATCCACGTGCGATTAATCAATTGATTGCACACCACAGTGTGTTAATTTCTCCTCAATCAGGCACTTTTTTCATTTCAACTACTGATTTTCAACTGGGTAGATTTATCGGATATGATTTAAAACAAACATTCAAACAGCGCAAAGGTGTTGTCGCTGAAGTCCTTTTAGAAGATACGTTTCTCCGTAACCCTCGATACCAGCAATTTTTGGATTTCAAACGAATGAAACAGAAAATCGGACGGTATTTGTTGTTTGGCGGGAATTTAACCTTGAGCAAGGAAGCTATTAAACGCTTTATTTCCAACAACAAAGAATCGTATATGACCTATGAAATGCTCGGAAAGTACTTCAGGAAAAAAGGGCAGAAGGAGAGTGCGTATTTTTACTTTAAAAAGGCATTATCGAAGAATGTGGCTTCAAAAAATATTCGCAAAGAGCTTACTCAATTGATGAATCTCTGTACTACACATTAACTTAAAAGAATGGCAAATCAGTACCAACAGAAAGATAATCCAACAACGCTTGATTCACTTTGGGACGCATTCATTTATGCAAAAGAGAATTCGCCGTATTATCGGGATGTACTCAATGAATTTGAGTTGGATCCAACATCTTTTGGAATGGATGATTGGGCGCGATTACCGTTTACAACAAAGGAAGATTTAGCCAGCCGAAATACTGACTTTTTGTCGATTCCTCTTTCAGATGTAGCGGACTATGTCACCACCTCAGGCACTACAGGCGAACCCGTTACGATTTACTTGAGTCGATCCGATATCAAGCGTTTGGCGCGCAACGAAAGAGATTCCATGCGGCTTGCGGGTGTAACGAAAGGTGATGTGTTACAATTGATGACCACCATTGATCGTCAATTTATGGCAGGTATGGCCTATTATCTCGGCGCTCAGGAATTGGAAGCGGGAATCATACGTGTGGGACCCGGTGTAGTTGAATTGCAGTGGGCATCGATTATTAAATACAAACCAACGTATCTCATCGCTGTTCCCAGCTTTTTACTTTCGTTAATCGCCCATGCGAAAAAAGAGGGCATTGATCTGAATGCCACTTCGGTCAAAGGAGTGATTTGCATTGGTGAAGCGATTCGTTTTCCTGATTTAAGTATCAACTTACTTGGTGAGCGTATTCAAAAAGAATGGCAGCTTGACCTATATTCGACCTACGCATCCACCGAAATGGCTACGGCCTTCACGGAATGTTCTGGTCAACAGGGTGGACATCTGAATGATGATCTGATGTTCATGGAGGTGATGAAAGATACTGGTGAAATCGCCGGTGAAGGCGAGGAAGGGGAGGTTGTTGTCACCACTTTTGGGGTCACAGGAACACCGCTTGTCCGCTATCGAACGGGAGATATTGCGCGTGTTTTTTATGAAAAATGCACATGTGGAAGAACCTCACCACGATTAGGGCCTGTAATGGGGAGAAAGAACCAAATGATCAAATTCAAGGGGACTACTATTTTTCCGCAATCCATTTATGAGGTGTTGGATGAAATGCAGGAGGTGTCCATGTATAAAATTGTTGTTTCAAAAGATGCGCTATTCAATGATTTAGTCACGATACTTTTGGAGGTAGAATTGAATCATGTAGATTTTGTGTCGAAACTACGCGATAAATGTCATGCGAAATTAAGAGTGATACCTGATTTTGAGTTTGTTGAAAATGAGTATCTTCGTTCGCAGATTTTTAAGAAGAATGTCCGTAAACCGGAAAAAATAGTTTTTGTTTAATCTAATTCTGAACACAATGAAAAAAGGATTCTTATTCGTCGCACTGCTGTTTGTAGGAAGTGTCAATGCGCAATCAATCAAAGATTTGTTTAATCCATCGTCAACGCCAATTACATGGTTTGGTATTGACTTTTCGCATGTGAAATTGATTGGTGATTTTGCCCAAGTGGCTGAAGCGGGTCAGATGGGGCCTATCGCGATACGTGACACCTATTTTCCGGGGTGGAATGGCTTGTTTTTTAATGAGGCCGAAAAGTACAATGTGAAAGCAATGTTGAGAAAGGATAACATCACAGTAAATACCTCTGTGATTGATGAAATCAATGCTGACGCACCTGCTGAAAATTTGGAAGGCACGAAAGATCCAGCATACACCAAAGAGGATATTCAAGGCTTTATTCGCTCTTATAACTTTAACGCTACGGAAGGACTAGGGGTGATGTTGGTGGCAGAAAGCTTAAATAAAAACCATGAGATGGCTACTTATCATTTTGTTGTATTCGATATGAAGAATAATGAAATTCTATTGCATGAAAAAATTTCGGCGGCACCAGGTGGTATTGGGATTAGAAATTATTGGGCACGATCGTTTTATAATGTGATGAACAACATCCGCGACAATAAATACAAAGCGTGGAAAAAAATGTACGGGAAGTAAACCCGAATAAAATATCAGAGGCGCTTGTTAAGGGCGCCTTTTTTTATGCAGTTAGGTTACTCGAAGGTGTTGATTTCTCGCACAGTTTTATCGTAATCGATAAAATTGAAGCATGTGACAAAGGCCCCAATTGTCGCGCCTAATATTCCGTGAAAAATGATATTCTGACCCGTTAAATACAGGTTTGGAATTCTTGTTTTCGTATTCACGATGGTTCCCACTGGATTGTTAAAGTCTTTCATGATCCCATATAGCGAACCCTCTGGCGTGGCCAAATAATCCTTGTAAGTCAATGGTGTAGAACTATACGTATTTTTTATGCAGTCACGAATCCCTGGGAAGCGCTGTTCCAATTTGACAAGAATCTGCTCTTCCTTTTCTCGCTTAAACCGCTCGTACGCTTCGGTACGTTGAGATGGGTTCGATATGGTATTGAAGGTATTCTCCCATTCACGCACTTCGTCCATCGACATATACGTCATGATGCAAATCGACTCTGCGTGTGTTTCTGAGCGCGAGCTAGCCGGTGTGCAGAGATAAATCATTTGCGGCCATGTTGTTCGGTCGTAATCGACAATTTGCCACGTGTCATCTACAAAGAAATCATAGATGTTGTAATTGAAGTAGGGAAAGCTGTCCTCTTTGAGTGACGCATACATCATAAACGAGGATACGGTGTTCTTCAATTTTTTAATCCGCTCACGAAATGCGGGTCGAAAGCGACTGTCACCAAAGATGCGAATCGTCTCCGCTGGATGCATGTTTGATATGACATGCTTTGCTGAATAGCTACTTCCGTCCGAACATACAACACTGGAAATGGATGAATCATCACTATAGGTAGCGGAAACTACTTCTTTGTGCTTTAATATGTTACCCCCATAACTCCGAAGTTCTTTTGTCAGTTCTCTAGCGATTTGTGACCCACCATCAACCAAACGATAACTGCCATTGATGTAGCTGTTCATGATCAATGCAACGACGTAAAGCGGGGTAGATTTTGCATCGCCCGCATACAGCGCACCTGAACCTAAAAGCACATTCCTAAGCAATTCATTGTCGGTAAGCGTGCATACATAATCCCAAGCGCCAATGGAAAGAATTTCTGGACTGTTGTAATAGGAACTAGATTGGTCAATTTCTAGGTTGTAAAGTGGGAAAAATTCACATACTTCCTTAATCTTGGTGCAAAACGAACGAATGGCAATTTCGTCCTCCGGAAAACTAGCAATCAAGCCATTGATGAAATTGTCATACCCCTGACCATGAAGATATATTTCACCATTTGGCATTCGGATTCGGTCAAATCCTTCACGGTCCAAGGAACGCAATTTCAATCGGTCATAAATGCCTAAATATTTGAACATTCGGTAAAGGTTTTCTCCTTTGTCTAAACCTCCAATGTAATGGACACCTGTGTCAAACACACATTTATCGCGGCTAAACACTTGCAAAGCGCCTCCGATTTGATGGTTTTTTTCTAAGACCAACACCTTGTACCCATTTTTGGATAAAATCACAGACGAAGCGAGTCCGCCAATGCCGCTTCCAATAATGATTATGTCGTAATTTTCTTCTGCCATACTATTTCTTCCGAAGGATAAACAGCTTATTCGATGTTTTTGTTGAGTGAGCGTGCATGTCAAATGTCAGTTTATTTTCTTTCGCAAACTGCTCGATTTCCTCAATAGTGAGAAAATCAAGTGCTACATCGGATTTGTTGAAACGAAATAACTTAGTCGAAAAGAATTCTGTCAGTGCAGTCATCTTGTGTGTTTTTGCTTCGTCTTGAACGCCTTCACGGATGAGAATAAGTCCATTGTCATTCATCGATTCAATAATTCGTTTCCACACAATGATTCTGTCCTCTTTGGAGATATAGTGCAAAACATCGTTGAGAAATAATACATCAAATGCTGAGTATTGATGCGTACGAATGTCGGCTGGTTTGAATAGAAGTCCATTCGAATGCCTTAAACCTTGATTCGCTACATCAATTTTATCCTCATCGAAATCATATCCTTCAATGATCCGATTTGGATTTCGGTAGTGCAAATAATAACTCAAGTATCCATACCCACAGCCCATGTCGCATATGTGCATGCGCTCACCTATCAAGACATCGTAATGTTCAAAATTCTTTCGTTCAAACATCCATTTAATGCGCACATACCATTCGAGTACAGGGCCTTTTAAGATATAATTTTTGACGATAAGTGGACTCCAAAAAGTGGAGGTTGCAATTTCCTTTTTAGCGATGTGCATTTCATTCACCATCATTCTTTTTACGCGCTTGGTCAATGCGGAATACTCTTCGTTTTCATCGATGGCGATTGGATCCAATGCTTTCACATGCAATTCTCCACGGCTAATCATGAAGTCGTTTTTTGGATTGACTTCATGCGCACCTATGATAAGCAGAGGCTGGATTTCTAGACCAAGTTCCTTCGCGAGATAAAATGCTCCTTTGTGAAAGCGATTCATGTTTCCATCGATGCTGCGTGTGCCTTCAGGGAAAATGACAATGGAATAGCCATCATTGATTAACTGCCGAATGGATTCAATATCTTCTGCGGCCCCTTCTTTGGCAAATGGATATCCAGCATAGCGAATAAATAAACCAAATACAGGGGAGTTGTACACCCAACTTTTGACCATGATGAGTGCTTTGGGATGCAGCATCAATACCAGTAAAATATCAAGGAAGGATGAATGGTTGGCAACAAGAATTTTTGGCTTACTGAAATCGAGCTTTTCAGCATGATGTACTTTTTTCTTAATATGAACTCCCGCGTAAAGTGTTGATTTGGCGAGCTTAGATACGAGGTAGTTGAGAAATTTTTGCTTCGATTTTTTCTTTGCGGGGAAAGGAATGAGAATAACTATCAAGAAAATATTTAAAAAAATACTTCCAATGAAAAAATAGATAAATAGCCCCAGGCTGTATAGTAATGTGAAAAAGGTAATGGGTACTCGATTGCGTTGTTTTCGATTGGTGACCATCCAATCAAACAGAATCGGTTGAACATATAGAGAAATAAATAGAATGGTGCCAATGCCAACAATGCTAATAAATGCGATGGAATGAATGGCAGGATGCTTGGCGAAAATTAAAGCACCTGTTCCTATTAGTGTGGTCACTCCTGATAAAATAATGGCTGAACGGGATGAACCAATGGCTGATTTCCCTGTTCGGTAACGCTGGATGAGTCCGTCAGTAGTAAAGATGCTAAAATCGTCACCCAAGCCGAAAATAAACGTTGCGACAATGATATTGACAAAGTTGAATGCAATGCCCGTCCAGCCGACGATTCCCAAAATCCACGTCCAGCTTAGTACCATGGGTAAAAATGACAAGAGCGCCAATTCAATACGACCATACACAATTAGTAAGGTGATGAATACAAGCAAGGCAGAAAAAAGGAGCAAATAATTGAAGTCTGAACGGACTGAATCGAGCATGGATTGGGCTAACTCTGAAACATCCATGATATAGGCTCCATTAACCTTGTGGATTTCAGCTTTCACATCATCGATGTGCGCAGCGTCAACGACCACCGTAGTGATCAATGTACATTCACCTTGATTCTCTGAATATAACTTATCCAAACCAAGATTCTGCGCAAAACCCCAGCCCTCTTCTTGAGGATTCAAGGAGTTCAATTCCATGGAATTAAAAAAAGGAATGAATGCTTTTTCACTAAATCCATTTTCTTTCCCAAGGGACTGAATAATTGATATAACGCTGTCTTTATGATGCTTCCAGAATTGGATCCATTCATTTTGCTTCGTCTTATATTCCTTCTCAGGTAAAAGGTAGGGGGCCAATGATACAATTTCATGAATCTTTTGGTTGTGTTCAATGGCCTTTAATTTTTTGAAAATAGCAGCATTCTCTTCCAAGGCCAATTCTCGATCTTGGGCACGAATCACGATGTAAAACTTCTTGTCTCGACCAGGTAAAATTCCTGTGTAGCGCTCCTCAGCAGTTTTCAATTCATCTGAATGGAAAGAAAGGTTGTGCAAATCGGCATCGAATTTCGTGGATCCCACATGATACCAAAATACACCGGTGAGAATACTTATGCTGATGAGTGCAAGTCTTGCCGCTCTTTTACTTAACGTTTTTTCCTCTTGTCCTTCTTTTACATTCGGAATGTAGCGCTTGAAATAATTGGTGAGAACTGGAAGGAAAAGTAGGGTAAAGATGACAGATCCTGAAAGCGTAAATAATGCAATTAGACCAAAATTTTGAAGGATAACGGAATCGGTGAAAAGCAAAGCGCCCAATGTGGTGATTGTAGTGAAGCTTCCCAATAGCATGGGGGAACTGATGTCTTTGACTGTTTTAATTAAATCGCCCGAATGCTTGTAATGGGTAAAGAAATGAAAGGAGTAATCCAGTACAATACCAAGCAATACAGATGCTGTGGCAATGGAAATACCACTAATCTCTGGGTGGATCCATCCAGTAAGTCCAAGTCCGCTAAAGACACCAAAGATTGCGGGCAAGATAAAGTAAATTGGAGCGAGTACACTTCTAAAGTAGAGGATAAGCAAGAGGACTATCAACCCTACACTGATGATAGAAGTCAACCATGAATCTATTTTTACTTGCTGGGCATTTTCTACAGCAATCTGAAATGTCCCGAAATGGTCGAGTTTTAAGCCTTTGTCGATGCGGTTTTGCTTCCCTTGAAAGGCGTTCAATTTATACTCGAGGGCTTCAAGGGCCTTGGTTTCTTTTTGATCGATGAGCAGTGTGGCGAAAATCAATGCTCGTTTCTCTGATTTCAAGAAAACAATGCCGTCGCGGATCTCAAAATTACTGTCCGCATTGACAGGGTTCATGGATTGAAGTTGCCTATTGAAAAGCCCTAATGGATCCTTGGCAATGATGTTTTTTAGAAATAGAACACTTGATCCACGCAGTCGCTCCGCATTTTCTTCAAGGCGCAGTCGAATATTTTCTTTCGTTACACTTTTCGCAATACTGTCATAGTCCTTTTTTGTAAAGAATATGGGGCTTATGCGCTGGTAATAATTGATTAACTGCCGCTCATTGACATCACGTTGAAAGACAATAGCACCAATAGATCCTCGAAATGTTTCTTCTAGCTTACGTTTAATGTCATCCAGCGCTGTATAGGTGTCCTCATCACTTTCGCTTGCTTCTATGCTGAATATGATTTGCTTCGATAATTGATTTTTTTGAATGACTTTGCTGAACTCCTGGTATTTCTCATTGTTTGGAAATACGGCGTAGATGTCCTGATTGATTCGTAACTGCAAGGTCCCATAAACCAAAAGAGCGGCGATACTCGATAGTACGAGCATAAACACAATCTTCTGCTTTAAGAAGTACTCAACAATACGCGCATTTATTTTGCCAATCATCTGCTGCGAAAAGGAATTTTAATGAATGATGTAGTCCTTTAATTCTTTGTATTTGGCTGGATTCACTTCCTTCAAAATAATCATCGATGCATTGTATGCCGCTTTTACAGCAATGGGAACACCACCTCCTAATTCAGACCAATGACTTCCAATAATCAAGTTTTTTACGGGCGATTTATAATGTGCTACCTTGAGCTGCATATTCTTTTTACCCGGACGTGTACCCATCATCGTTCCACCTTTATTGTGGGTATATCGGTAGTAGGTGATGGGTGTCGCTACCTCATGAAACAAGATGTTCTCCCTCAAATTTGGACATAATTTTTCTTCGACGCGATCAAAAATAATTTGCGCAAACGCTTCCTTGATGCGCTCGTATTCTTCATTGCGATCATATTCGCCTTTTTCGTTCATGGACGTGCCCCAATTGTTTTGATAATCCATCCATGCCGGAACAAATATGTTCAAGGTTCCATGTCCTTCAGGTGCAAGTGTTTTATCCCGAACGCTGGGTGCCAAGATGCTCAAGAAGGATTTGTGTGGATCACCGGAATTATGCTCCATTCGTCGCGTGCTATCATTAAAAATCAATAACATTTCCTCACCAAATCCAAGCTGCTCTGCTGGACATTTTAATGCGATAGAAATTGTCAACGAAGAACTGTACATCTCTGCTTGATCGAGGCGCTGCTTTATTTTTTCTGGAACAGCAGAAGGCGGGAGCAATTTACGATACACGGTGTCGATGTCACAGGCTGCAATTAAATGCTTGGCCTTCACTTCATATTCTTTATAGCGCTTGATGTACTTTACGGCTTTGAATGTATTGTTCTCGATGACAATTTCGGAAACGTTGGCACTCAAAATAACTTCAGAACCATTGTTGGCCATCTTCGTTTGTAGCCACTCCGGAATGACTTGGCTCCCCCCAATAGGTGGGTTTTGATAATCGTCATTATATGCCCAAGCAATGGGAAAGAGGCACGATAACATATCGGGCTCTGAACAGAAGATCTGTCGCAACTTTTCGTCTTTGAAAAATTTCCTAAGGCCTTTTTCCACACCTTCCTCACCACCTTGAAGGGCATATTTTATGATTGGAAAAATGATGCGAAGTTGTTTCATTTTAAACAACGCTTTTTCAACTCCTGTTCTCACTTCATCTGACAAAAAGAACTTTGGAAATTTCTTCGAAACTTCAGCTACGATTTTTGCTGCTTCAAAGAAACGTTCAATCCCTTCTTTTTCATGCGGAAAATCGCGAATGAGTTGCTCCTTTAATTCATCAGGGTTGTTGGTTAGCGTAAATTCATAGCCATGTGCTATGTGTTTGTGTATTTTTTTCATCCCTACAGGGCGTGGGTAATCATCACCAATAAAGTCAAACACCTTGGTCACCATCCCTTCCTTGCCGAATTGATTCAGCCAGTGAATCGCCGTGTCGAATACAAATCCCTTGCGTGAAAACCCCTGAAGATAGCCTCCAATGATGCGGTGTCGTTCAAGAACGCATACACGCAACCCAGCATTTGATAATAAAGCTGCAGCAGTAAGGCCACTGACACCAGAACCAATAATTACAACATCAAATTCCTGTTCATCCATTTTTGTCCTCTAAATTCGCCATAAAAATAACCAATATTCATCGTTTCTAGATTGTTCATTTCTGATTGTGCAATAATTGTCGCTTTCGATGTTTTTTTCTTAATTTTGACGATTACTTAGGGAATATAGATCTTCTTTACATACTAGTTTATAGCAATTTAGAATGAGAGCGATTGAAGCGTTATACGAAGCACAGAAGGTGGCATTTAGCCCTTTTGTTTTTCAGACAGTGTACACCATGTATGAGCTAGGCATATTTGAGGCGGTCCATAGTCAATCGGGCGGGATGAGTATTGAAGAAATTTCTTCTCACACAAATGTATCTGAATATGGAGTGCGCGTGCTGGTTGAAATGGCACATGCGTCTGATATTCTGATTCTTCATGAAGCGGGAAAATATACCTTGTCGAAAGTTGGATATTTTCTCATGCGTGACGAAATGACTCGTGTGAACATGATGTTTACACAAGACGTATGTTACAAAGGATTGTTTAATCTGAAGGAATCCATACAACATGGAAGGCCGGAAGGGTTGAAGGTTTTTGGCGAATGGAAAACGGTGTATGAAGGATTGTCACAGTTGCCTGTTGACGTGAAAAAAGCCTGGTTTGAGTTTGATCATTTCTACTCGGACAATTCTTTTGATGAGGCATTGAAAATTATTTTCAAAGATCAACCGAAGCGGATCTTTGATATTGGTGGAAATACAGGTAAATGGGCAATGGCAACGACGAAATATGACGATCAAGTAAAGGTCAGTATTTTTGATTTGCCTGGACAATTGAAGGTGGCGAAGCAAAACATTGATGCCATTCCAGAAATATGTGATCGTGTTGATTACAACCAGATCGACTTGCTAGATGCACAATCTGAAATTCCTAGTGGCGCAGATGTTTATTGGATGAGTCAGTTTTTGGATTGCTTTAGTGAATCTGAAATCGAATCGATTTTGGTGAAAATTCGCAAAAATGCAAAGCCAGATTCTACAATCTATATTATGGAAACATTTATAGATGATCAGCGCTATCCGGCAGCTACCTACAGTTTGGTTGCAACATCTTTATATTTCACAGCGATAGCAAATGGAAATAGTAAAATGTATTCATCGTCCGTATTGAAGTATATTATCCAAAAAGCAGGATTTGTTTGTGTTGCCCAACACCACCTGCATGCAGATAGTTTTCATACAATCCTTGAAGTGAAAGTGGCATAGAAAAAAGTGACAAATGAGTAAGATGGATTTATCGGACATTGAAAAGTATGCGATTTATCGAAGAAACTTCGAGGTCAGTAGTGAATTGCGTGAACGAATTCATGCATCGTTTCGTTTCTTGCAGGACTTTTCCTCCGACAAAATAATATACGGAATAAATACGGGCTTTGGTCCAATGGCGCAATTCAAAATTGATGATCATCGATTGAATGAATTGCAATATAACCTTATACGCAGCCACTCGTCGGGTGCCGGACAAGTATTGGATGATGAATCAGTACGTGCAGTACTCGTAGCGCGTATTGTGAACTTTCTTCAAGGAAATTCGGGGGTAAGCTATGATGTCATCGATGCGTTGGTCACGTTCCTAAATAAAGATATCTGCCCTGAAATCTATGAGCATGGGGGAGTTGGAGCTAGTGGTGACTTGGTGCAACTTGCACATCTAGCGCTGAACCTAATTGGTGAAGGATATGTAAGGCAACATGGCGTGCGCAAACCAACAAAAGATATTTTAAGTGAAAACGGCATCACTCCGTTAAATCTTCACTTAAGAGATGGACTTGGTCTCATGAACGGTACGTCATGCATGACAGGACTGGGAGCGATCAATTTAATTTACGGATATCGATTGTTGCATTGGTCGATTGTGTCTTCATCCATTATTAACGAAGTGGTTGAGGCGTATGATGACTCTTTTTCGGTTGGACTGAATCATGTGAAATTACATCCTGGACAAGCATATGTAGCTTCGGAAATGAGAGGTTTTTTGAGCGATAGTAGCTTAATTAGAAAGCGAGAAGAGTTGTTCAATGATGATGAAATCTTAAGTCATTCAGAATTCAAAAAGAAAATTCAAGAATATTATTCGATTCGCTGTGTCCCGCAAATTTTGGGTCCAGTGAAGGAAACACTCGATCATGCGAAACGGGTGATCGAGAATGAGTTGAATTCTACCAATGACAATCCAGTGGTAAGCGTGGAGGATCAGAATGTCTATCATGGAGGAAATTTTCACGGAGATTATGTGTCTTTGGAAATGGATAAGCTTAAAATGGTAATTACCAAGGCGACCATGCTGGCTGAACGACAGCTTAATTTCTTGTTGAATAATAAGTTGAATGATCAATTCCCTGCATTTCTCAATCGTCGCACATTGGGATTCAATTTTGGAATGCAAGGAATGCAGTTTACGGCGACTTCAACAACGGCTGAAAGTCAAATGTTGTCGAATCCAATGTATGTGCACAGCATCCCAAACAATAACGACAATCAAGATATCGTCAGCATGGGTACAAACAGTGCGTTGATTGCACGCCGTGTCATTGATAATGGATTCCAAGTGATGGCCATTCACATGATGGCTGTTTGTCAAGCCATTGATTTATTGGATGAGGATAAACGAAGTCGATTGGCACCTAAAACAAAAGAAATGTATGCGTTCCTTAGAAAGGAAACGCCAGAAATTACAGAGGATCGTCCTCAATTTGAAAATATTCGTCACATTGGCGCCTTGTTGCGCAATACTCAAGTTGAATTATGAAGTGTGCATTAGTAACGGGAGCTTCTCGTGGGATTGGGCGTGCAATCGCTGTTCAGTTGTCCAAAGATCATGGCTTACATATCTTGATTAACTATGCGTCCAATGAAACAGCAGCAAAGGAAACGCTCTCTATTATTGAGTCAAATGGTGGTTCAGCTGAATTGTTAGGATTTGACGTGAAGAATTATGACGAGGTTCAACAAGCAGTAAAATCATGGTTTGAAGCCAATCCCGAATCGAAAATCGAGGTCCTTGTCAACAATGCAGGAATTACGCGTGACAATATTTTTCCGATGGTTTCTGAAAAGGATTGGGATGATGTACTCAATACATCTGTGAAAGGAATGTACAATTGCACACAAGCGGTGATGCAGAAGATGCTTCGCAGTCGTTATGGACGTGTAATCAACATTGCCTCTTTGAGCGGATTGAAAGGGGTTCCTGGACAAACCAATTATTCAGCGGCGAAAGGAGCGATGGTTGCTGCAACAAAGGCACTTTCGCAAGAGGTCGCCAAGCGAAATATTACCATTAACGCGATCGCACCTGGATTTATAGTGTCTGACATGACAAGTGGCTTGGACGAGAGCGAATTGAAGAAAATGGTGCCAGCCAATCGTTTTGGAACCGCAGAAGAAGTAGCTCATTTGGCTAGTTTTCTTGCTTCGGATAAAGCGTCGTATATCACTGGTGAAGTGATTAATATTAACGGTGGAGTTTACGCATAAGTGTCATGGAAAGAAGGGTAGTCATCACAGGAATCGGAATTTACTCGTGCATAGGTGAAAATCTTGATGAGGTTTTAGACTCACTGCGCAATGGACGTAGTGGTATCGTCTATGATGAGGCACGCAAAGAGTTTGGCTATCGTTCTTGCTTGACCGGACATGTGAAGGAACCGGATTTAAAGCCTTTCTTAACGAGACGTCAGCGTATAGGGATGCATCAGCCAGCCATGTATGCGTACATGTCAACAATGGAGGCAATGAAGAATGCCGGATTGGACATCGATTTTTTAGAGAAAACAGAAACAGGTATCATCTTCGGGAATGATTCTACAGCAGGAGCGGTGATTGAAACAATCGATAAGGCCCGCGAACGAAAAGATACCACCTTGATTGGCAGTGGGGATATTTTTCAAAATATGAACTGCACGGTGAACATGAATCTTTCAACGATTTATAAATTGAAAGGGATTAATTTGACACTCTCAGCTGCTTGCGCATCAGGTTCTCATTCCATCGGAATGGGGTACTTATTGATTAAGCAAGGATTACAAGACCGTGTTGTTTGCGGGGGTGCGCAAGAAGTGAATGTGTTTGCCATGGGAAGTTTTGATGGACTTGGTGCCTTTTCAATCCGTCACGATGACCCAACAAAAGCGAGCCGACCCTTTGATCGCGACCGCGATGGACTTGTTCCTTCAGGTGGATCAGCCACTGTGATTATTGAATCTCTTGAATCAGCCCTGAAACGAAATGCGACCATTTATGGTGAAATCATCGGCTATGGCTTCTCATCCAACGGGGATCATATTTCGAATCCGAATTTTGATGGGCAATATCGTTCCCTGACGATGTCATTGAAACAAGCAGGAATCGATGCGAAAGCCATCGACTATATCAACGCGCATGCTACCTCAACTCCTGTGGGTGATGGCACGGAGGCGCAAGTACTTTCGGATGTGCTGGGTTCAAAAATCCCGGTAAGTTCAACCAAAAGTATGACAGGCCATGAATGCTGGATGGCGGGTGCAAGTGAAATCATTTATTCTTTATTGATGATGCACAATGATTTTATCGCGCCAAATATTAATTTTGAAAACCCAGATGAGGACACGGCGAAGATTAATATTATCAGTGAATACACAGAGAAGAAAATTGATTGCTTTCTCTCGAATTCATTCGGTTTTGGAGGGACAAATTCCTCATTGATTGTAAAACGATATACTAAATAAACAGTTGCAGACAAAAAATTATGGAACGAGCTGAGATTATTACGACTACACAACAATTCCTTTCAGAAGAATTTGAAGTGGATATCAATGAAATTCAAGATGAAAATAACCTTCGTGAAACATTGGATCTTGATAGTTTGGATTATGTTGATTTGGTGGTTCTGATAGAGGAAAATTTAGGGTTTAAGCCCACTGCAGAAGATTTTAAGTCCGTGGAAACGTTCAACGACTTTTATGACTTGGTAGAGCGTAGGCTGCAGAACGACTAGAAATTCATGGAAAAGAAATGGGACGGAAAAACGAGGGGGTCACTCTGGGGATACCGTTTTTTCGTGTGGTGTATTCAATTCTTCGGTCCACGACTTGCCTACTTCTTTTGCTATTTTGTTGCCGCATATTTTATCCTATTCGCTGCGAAACCACGAAAGGGATTGCTCCAGTTTTATCGTGTTGGTTTGGGATATAGTCGATTCAACGCCTTACGCACCGCAGCGAAAACGTTTAATATGTTTGGTAGGGTGCTCATTGACCGTATCGCGTTGAAAACGAGTAGAAAAAAACAATACACATTTAGTTTCGAAAACGAAGAAGTTTTGCTCAACATGCACCACACGGGCAAAGGAGGATTTCTGTTTTCAGGCCATGTCGGGAACTGGGAAAATGCTGGTAACCTAATCGCTGATCGAATAACAGGAAACATAAATGTCTTGATGTTGGATGCGGAGGTGCAGCAAATAAAACAATTTATTGAAGAAAATACAGAGGCGACGAAATACAAATTGATTCCTTTGAAGGACGATATGTCGCACTTGATAAAAATTCATACCGCATTAAAACAAAATGAATTGGTGGCGCTACTCGCGGATCGAACAATATCGGAACAAAAGACATTTCGTCTTCCATTTTTGGGCGGACATGCAAACTTTCCTGCGGGACCCTTCATCATGGTTGAGAAATTTAAAGTGCCTGTGACCTTTGTTTTCGCGGTGAAGTTAAAAGGAATGCATTATTCATTGTCGGCCACAAATCCTTTAGATACCTTTGCATCCGCCGAGGATCTTGCAAAAGCCTATGTTGCCCGTTTGGAAGAACTCGTGAGGGCAAATCCGGAGCAATGGTTTAATTTTTACACGTATTATGCTGATTGATAAACATACAATTCAAGAGGTAATCCCTCAACGTGCACCCTTCGTCATGATTGACTGCCTAGAATCTGTGAATTCAGAAGGATTTATCAGCCATTTTGAAATCCGTCCAGATAACTTATTTCTGAATGATGGATATCTTTCAGAATCAGCGCTGGTGGAAAATATTGCGCAAACATGTGCGGCTGGTTTTGGGTTTTTAGGTCGTTCCGACGAGCAAGAAGAACCTCGAATAGGATTTATTGGTGCGGTCACTAAATTAGAGGTTCTCGATCAGGCTGCATTGAATGATACGATTGACACACAAATTTCTGTACTCAACACTTTTGAGAACATTCACCTGATTGAAGGCGTTGCACGCACTGCAGGAAGGGACTTGCTCAAATGTCAAATGAAAATTGTTTTGGCATGAAAGGAATAAGCATTGAAATCACGGTGCCTGTGCGCTTTAGTGAAACGGATGCGATGGGCGTTGTATGGCATGGCAATTACTTTAAATTTTTCGAGGACGCCCGAGAGAAATTTGGACAAGTGCATCAGTTGGAATACCTCGATATGTATCGAAATGGATTTTTTACACCCATTGTCAAGTCGGAAATTCAACATAAAGCATCCATTTTTTATGGGGAAGGTGCACGCATTGTTGCTTGTTTAGAAAAACACGATGCTGCAAAAATTATTTTCAGATACACGGTGTACAATGATTCCACTGGCGCTGTGGCCGCAACCGGCATGACCATGCAGGTATTCATGAAAGCAGAGGATCGTTCCATGGAAATCGTCAAGCCTGCTTTTTATTCCGAATGGGAACAAAAACAAAATTGGATGGAACTTGACTAAGGTGTTTTTGACATATGGCGCACTTATTTCCCCCCTTGGCAAGGACGAGGAAGAACATTTTCTTGCTTTTAAGAAGAATAGGTCAGGGGTGCGCTTGATGGAAGGTGCAGGCTTTGACGGGAAATCGTGGTGTTTATCTGCCTTCGACACAAAAGATAAAATCACCTATGACCGCTTGTTGCAACATACAATCAATCAAGTGTTGGCCAAATGTCCAGTAGATATTCATCCGTCGAAACGCATCGCTGTTGTACTCAGTACAACCAAGGCCAATGTCCTGCCCGATGTCTCTTCAGCCTTCGATTCAAGTAGAAAGATGATTGAATCGAGTTTTCCTGAAGGAACGGATGTGACCATAGTCTCAAACGCGTGCATATCGGGAGTTATTGCCATCAATATTGCTGCAGATTACATTCGCTCAGACAAGTTTGATGCAGTTTGTGTCATTGGGATTGATGTGCTATGGGATTTTGTTGTTTACGGATTTCAAAGTCTTTTTGCCCTAAGTGATGAAGCATGTCGTCCGTACGATTCTCAGCGGAAAGGGATCAATATTGGCGAAGCGGCAGGTGCAGTGTGGTTAACGAATAAAGTACCAAATAGGTTCTTTGTGGAATATCTTGGCGGCGCTTCTTCTAATGATGCCAACCATATTTCAGGACCATCACGCACAGGCGAGGGCTTGTATCGGGCTGTATATCGAGCAATGAAACGTTCGAATATTTCAGCCAATGACATTGATTTTATTTCTGCACATGGCACGGCGACACTCTATAACGATAATATGGAAAGCATCGCTTTCGATCGATTAGGCTTGTCAAACATTCCACTCAATAGTATGAAAGGATATTTTGGTCATACCCTTGGTGCGGCAGGTGTTATTGAAGTCGTGATGTCAATGCTTTCGATGGAACACGGGATGCTCTTTCAATCATTGGGTTACAATAAAAACGGCACAGACGCTCATGTGAATGTGATTACAGAAAACAAACAGATGCCAGTCAATACTGTTCTAAAGACTGCATCAGGATTTGGCGGAGGAAATGCGGCCTTACTCTTAAGATCAAAGTCATGAGCGTTCTTTGTCATAGTTATCTTGGACCAAATGGTGCGTTCGTGAATGGGCAAAAAGAATTCGATATCGATTTTTCAGATCGACAGTATCTGAAAGTCATTTATGAAAATCTTGTGATCGATTACCCCAAGTTTCACAAGATGGATGTATTGTCTAAGTTGCTCATTTTAACCGAGGAATTGCTCCATGAGGAGATTCCGAATGATGTCAATCTGGAAGACGATATGGCACTGCTGATGGCCAATCGTTCATCCAGTGCTGTTGTTGATCAAAAGTTCATAGATTCCTATACTTTACAAAATAATCCAAGTCCATCCTTATTTGTTTACACTTTGCCAAACATTGCGATTGGCGAACTTTCGATTCGGAGAAAGTGGTACGGAGAAAATTCTTTCTTTATTGCTGAACAATTTGATGCAAACTTTTTTATACGTCAGTGTGAGGGTGCTTTTCGCAACGGAAATACGCATGTGTTATGTGCCTGGATCGAAGCCGATATGCGCGGAAATGAAGAATGTTTCTTATTTTTAGTGACTCATTCTGAGGAAGAAAATTTAGAACAAGCGTTAATAGATATATTAAATACATATAGAAATGAGTGAATTGAAAGAGAAATTAAAGGCACAGATTATTGAGCAATTGAACCTAGATTATTTGACCGTGGCTGAAATCAACGATGAAGCACCGTTGTTTGGTGATGAAGGTTTGGGGCTTGATTCAATTGATGCCTTGGAATTTATCGTTCTTTTGGATAACCATTACGGGATTAAAATTGATGATCCGGCCGGCGCACGTGAAGTATTTCATTCTGTAAACTCATTGGCTGCTTTTATTGAAAGCAAAGGAAAGTAAATGGAAATCTACATTTCTGGATATGGGGTGATTTCTGCGCTTGGAAACAATGTGGAAGAAACGTTGCAATCGCTTGTTTCGGAAAAATCCGGAATAAAAAAAGGAACACAACTGCACACACGGCGATTCATGGTGGGGGAGGTGCCATTCTCGAATGACGAATTAAAATCAACATTTCATTTAAAAACGGCAGGTTCACGCACAACCTTGCTTGGAATGGTGGCTGCCAAAGAGGCATTCCACGGACATGAACTTATTCCCGGTGTGCGCACAGGACTTATCTCGGGAACATCCGTTGGTGGAATGGATGTCAGTGAGCAAGAATACCGCAGATTCTTAGTGGATGGTATGTGTGACTTAAATCGATTTTCCCACCATTCAAGTGGAACTTCCACGGAAGAAATTGCCGCTGAGATAGGTCCCTTTGAGTTCGTAAATACCATTTCAACCGCTTGTTCATCGGCAGCGAATGCCATCATGATGGGGGCACGTTTGATCCGGAAAGGAACACTTGACCGCGTAATCGTTGGCGGAACAGATAGTTTAACTTCTTTCACCATTTCAGGTTTTCGCTCTTTAATGATTTTTGATGAAGAATGGTGCCGTCCTTTTGATGAATCACGCAAAGGATTAAACCTCGGTGAAGGCGCTGGATACATCGTTCTTGAATCGGAAAAATCATTGCTGAAAACGAAGAAAAAACCCTTGGCCAAATTATCTGGTTGGAGCAATGCTTCCGATGCGTTTCATCAAACGGCTTCTTCGCCGGAAGGTCATGGCGCAGTCCTGTCCATGTCAAAAGCATTGCAGGTAGCTGGAATTGAGGCAAATCAAATTTCATACATCAATGCCCACGGTACAGCAACGCCAAACAATGACCTTACGGAATCGGTTGCGTTCAAAACGGTATTCAATGATGTTGTTCCTCCCTTTAGTTCTACAAAGGCAT
The DNA here is from genome assembly GCA_040379705.1 of Crocinitomicaceae bacterium. Classification (GTDB taxonomy): domain Bacteria; phylum Bacteroidota; class Bacteroidia; order Flavobacteriales_D; family Crocinitomicaceae; genus M0103. The sequence continues at coordinate 11,006 of JBEIKR010000013.1, read as the reverse complement.
TTACGGGACATACATTGGCTGCCTGCGGCGGAATCGAGGCAGTGATTTCGATACTTTCAATGACCGAAGGTATGCTGTTTCCAAATTTGAATCATTCGAATAATATCGCTGAAATGGGTTTGACACCTGTGGTTCATTGCTCTAAAAATGAATCTATACTGCATGTGATGTCGAATTCTTTTGGCTTTGGAGGAAATAACTCTACGCTAATTTTTAGCAAAATTTAATATGTATTACGTTCAAGCCATTTCATCCATCACGCATCAAGCCTCTTTCGGTACTGATAATGTCTTTGATGTATTGACTGAATTGGAGGGTAATGCGGGGCTAATCTCACCAAATTATACCGATTATATTCATCCTTCTGCATTGAGACGTTTAAGTCCAGTACTTCGCATGGGAATCGTTGCCGCAAAAGATTGCCATGCAAAAATAAGCGCTGAATTCGACGCGATCTCTGTAGGAACAGCACTAGGTTGTTTATCCGACACCGAAAAGTTCTTGGTGACCTTCAATAAATCTACTGGAGACGTTATATCTCCATCTGCATTTATACAGTCAACACACAATACCATTAGCGGACAGATATCACTGGAACTGAAAAATCATTCCTACAATATGACGCATACACAAAATAATGTGTCATTCGAAACGGCATTGATCGATGGGATGATGTGCTGCGATGAGGGAGCTTCCTCAGTACTTGTAGGTGCTGCGGATGAGGCCATTGGTTTTTTAGAGAATATTCGTTCCAAGGTCATTCATTCATCAAAACCATTTACTTCTGGAGCAACGTTTTTCGTGATCGGACAGAAAAAGACTTCTGTCGCTATTGTTGACTCCGTCGCACTAAATTCGATGGATAATCGCTCTAGTGAAATAGATCTTTTTTTGACTGCACATGGATTAGACCGCTCAGCGATTGGTTATGTGTTTACATCTGACGGACAATGTATGGAGGGATTTTCACAGCATTTGGATTTTACTAATTACGTTGGTTTATACTACACAGCTTCTGCATTTGGTGTACACCTCGCTCATGATTGGTTAAAAGTTCGCAAGAATCACCATGCACTCGTTGTGAATGAGATTTGTCCAGGGAAATTGGGATTGACTTTGCTTTCCTCACATGAAGTTTAAGATTACTTTATTTATTCATATTGTAATTCTTGCACTTGGGTGTTTGATCATCAAGGATCCAAACGACCTGAAATTTTTTGTTTGGCTGCTTTCAACCGTATTCCTTACCATCATTTCTTTTGGTGTCATCGTGATGAGATTGAATTTTTTCCTAACCGCGAGATGCAAGACGAAAGAACCCCATGTGCTTTTTACGTTTGATGACGGTCCTCATCCTGTGAATACGCCAAAAATTCTCGATGCCTTAAACGAACATCGAGTAAAAGCTGTTTTTTTTATCATCGGAGAAAAAGCGATGAAGCATCCTGAAATCATCCAACGCATTGTTGATGAAGGCCATCTTATTGGGAACCATACCTTTTCGCATCCACCATTGTTTGCACTCATGCCTGAAAAGCAAGTGAAAACTGAAATAACAAAGTGTCAGGATGTGTTGAGGGAACAATTCCGTTTGACACAAACTTATTTCAGACCGCCCATTGGATATACCAACCCAATCATAGCGCGTGGTGTGCGTGACTTAAATATTCCTGTCATGGGGTGGACCTTCAGGTCATGGGACACCGTGCTGAAAAATCCAAGTACCTTACTCAAGCGAAGTAAAAAAGGATTGAAACCCGGGAATATTCTATTGTTTCATGATACACTTGATCAAACAGCACGCATGTTGCCTCAATTATTGGATGCGTCAAACAATAAAGGACTTAACTTTGCGGACCTTCAATGTATTAAAAATAAATCGAATGGCTAAGTTGTTTCTTATGATCCTGTTTTTTTGGTCCGTATCTTCCTATGCGCAGGACTACAAAAAGATCCAAGATCCTTCCACTTGTTCGAAATCCTTAAAGGCGAAAATGGAGAAAACGAAATCGCTTTCTGCCGATTTCAAGGAAACCACTGTTTCTGAAATGTTTGACAATCCTCAAAAAGCAGATGGTAAATTTTGGTACAAGCAAAAGGATAAGATTCGGTGGGAACATACTTCACCAAAGAAGCAGGTCATCCTTATCAATGGCGAGAAGGTGAAGATGAGTGAAAATGGTAAGGAAGTATCCAATGCAACATCAAAAATGATTGTAAAGAAGGTACAAAGCTTGATGGTGAAAATGATGTCAGGCGACTTTCTGTCGAGCAAAGACTTCAAAATCAGTTATTACGAGAATAGCACGAATTATAAACTGATCCTCAAGCCTGTAAGCAGCAAAATCTCGAAGTATGTGGAGAAAATCGAGCTTGTATTTTCAAAAAAGGACCTGTTGATGAAAGAGATCAGCATATTCGAAAGCGACACCGAAAAAGTGGTGTATAGCTTTTCCAATATTCAGGAAAATCAAAGTATTCAAGACGCAAAATTCACTACGCTATGAGTTTGTTCAAAGAGCAGTTTTATTCAATAATCAGTGTGTCACATACTGAAAATGAGTTCAATTTTACCATTCGAATTAACGCAAATCATGCGATTTTTAATGGGCATTTTCCTGGAAATCCAGTCACTCCAGGCGTTGTTCAAATGGAAATAATCAAAGAACTTTTGTCCGAAGGATTGGGGAAAACAGTTCAATTGCTGAGCATGTCTAATTGCAAGTACTTGGCAATCTTGAATCCGAATGAGTGTGGGAATATTGATATTAACATTGCACCTACAGAGCAAGAGAATGGTAGCCTGAAAGCAGTTATATCCATCAAGAACGATGAAATCACTTTCCTAAAAGCAGTGGGAGTATATCTTTAAGAATTGTCCTTGACTTTTTTTCGTCGGAATAAAGACAGGAGTAAAAAGCTTAAAGAAAATACCGAGATAAATGCCAGAGCAGCCAATACAAAGGCCCCAACAATATATTGAGTGGCATTTTCTTTCATGGCTTCACCAGAAAAATTCCATGCTTGATTCAGATCAATAGATCCTTGTGTAGAGAACTGTCCCACCAGTAAACTAACGAATACAATCAATGGAATCATTGGTGGAACCGATATATTGGCGGCGGTGATAAACAGCACCTTATTCATGCGAAATAACACAGATAAAGGAATCCCTATCAACAGTTGAAATCCCCAGAGAGGAACTATTCCCATGAATACGCCAAAGCCAAGAGACAATGCTTTGCTTAGATTGCTTTCATCTGGTTTAATTGCTTCACTCCGAATGGCATGTAGCGTACGAATGGAAAAAAAGCGTTTGGGGTAATAATAAAGCAATGCAATGGTAACGAGCACACTATTCAGGACACTGATTCGGAAAAAATCTCGGCCAGGTCGAAAGTGTGAAACACGCTCTTCAGGGTCATATTTCACATTTACGGGAACAGGAATGAATTTTACACCTTTCCATGCTAAACGGACAATCACTTCGATTTCGAGCTCAAATTTTCGTGTGAACAAGCGCATTTTCGATAAAGGTCCCAAGGGATAAATTCTGTAGCCCGTTTGTGTGTCGGGAAGATCAATCCATGTTTCAATCTTGAACCAGAAGTTGGAAAACTTATTTCCAAAGGAACTTTTCTGAGGTACATTTTCCTGATTCATGTTTCGCGAACCCATGATCATCGCACCAGGATTATTTTTACAAGCATTCAGCAATGCAATGAGGTCTTCGGGAAAATGTTGTCCGTCAGAATCAATGGTAACCGCATAGTCAAACCCTCGAGTGATTGCACCAGCGAATCCTTTGCGCAATGCCGTACCTTTCCCCGCGTTCTGTTCGTTCTTTAAAAGTAAAATTTTCGGATCTATCGTTGCCAATAGTTCATTCGTACTGTCTGTCGAACCATCATTCACGATAATCATTCGTTCAGCAGGAATATACTTCAACACACCATCGATGACACGCATTAAGGTGCGCTCATTGTTGTATGTTGGGATGATGACGCACCCATTGATTTCTTGTACAATTGATTGTGTGGAATCCATGTCGGACAAAAATACGTGTTGATTGGAATAAACACTGTTTTTTAATCATTTTTTTTCACCTTAAATGAGTACTTTTGCACTTAATTTTCAGGGCTTATTATGCTTCAGTTAATCCTTTCTTTCGTCTTGGTAGCGTCTGGTTTCTCGAAGTCAGAGTACTTCAAAGTGATTGGTGGCAAAGACACGAAATCCTTGGATAAAATGATTGCAACCCTTGAAAAAGCTTCTTCCTCCGCTGATAAAAATGCATATTTGGGTGCCATTACTATGAAACGCGCGGGATTCGAAGAAACAGCGAAACAGAAATTGGCTCTTTTTAAGAAAGGAAAGGATTTACTTGAAAAAAGCATTACAGCCAACAAAAAAAATACAGAGTACCGATTTTTGCGACTGATTGTTCAAGAGAATGCACCAAAACTTTTGAAGTATTCAGCCAATATCAGTGAGGATGCGAAATGGGTCAAAGACAATTATAAAAAATGCGATTCAGAAATAAAACAAGCTGTGGAGAACTATGCGGCACATTCAGTTGTTCTTGATTTATAATAGATGAAATTCATGAGTCAATCTACACATATCCTGCGTGTTTCGTCCATCACAAAAATGTATCCCAATGCGGATGCCTACAGCTTGAAGGATGTTTCATTTGATGTGATTCGTGGTGAGAAGTTGGGTATCTTTGGTCCAAATGGCGCAGGGAAAACTACCCTCATTTCCATCTTGTGCGGGATTTTACCAGAAACTTCGGGCAGTGTGGATTATTATATTGATAATCAATCAGCGACCTTTAAGGAGGTTCTGCCTAAAATTGGCTTTGTCCCGCAGGATTTTGCACTCTACCAAGAATTGACCGCAATGCAGAATCTGCGATATTTCGGCAAAATGCATGGACTTAAAAATCTTGAACTAGAAAAGAAAATAACGCATCTTCTCACTATTTTGGGATTGGATCATGTTGGCAATAGGAAGCTATCTACTTTTTCCGGTGGGATGAAGCGACGTATTAATTTGGCCATTGGCTTAATCAATGATCCTGAAATTTTGTTTTTGGATGAACCTACTGTAGGTGTGGATGTTCAGAGTAAGGTGGCAATCATGGCGCTGTTGAATGAATTGAACGAGAGAGGAACGACCATGATTTATACGTCACATCACTTGCGTGAGGCGGAAGATTTTTGTGACCGCACCTTGTTGCTTGATGATGGAAAGATTATCGCCGAAGGGACCTTGAATGACCTGCTGAAACAACACAATTCAGAAAGTTTGGAAGATCTGTTGATACATTTAACTGGTAAAGCATTGCGCGACTAATGGAACGATTTAAAGCATCTGTGTATAAGGAAGTGTTGTTGCTGTTGCACGACAAAGTCGGCTTGTTGCTCATGTACATGATGCCACTTTTACTTGTTTTCGTCATTACCATTGTTCAAGATAGTGCATTCCGTTTGGTGAATGAAAACCGATTGGACATTCTCATTGTGAACAATGATAAGGGAGCATTGGGCGATACCTTGATTTCTACCATGAAAAATGCTGGTAGCTTTCGAGTGGATGTGCGCACGAACGTAAACGAAAATCAGCTGTCTAAATTGACATTAGAAGGCGGGAAGCTGGCTACATTGTATATTCCCGAGAATTTTTCATCGACAATGTCGGTCAATTCGAAACGCGTTTCGAAGGCAATGTTAACGGAATTTGGCATTGAACCTGAAGGTGCGTTCGAGAATTCTAAAGCAACCAAAAAGGATGGCGCTGTGAAATTTCTTTTCGATCCAGTCTTGCAGGAAAGCTACCAGGTAACAATCAAAAATAATCTTCAAATCATGATTTCGGGGATTGAGTCAAAACAAATGATTCGTCAACTTTATTCAGATATGGGGTATGATCAAATTCCTGCGAACATTTTGAAGGAATTGAACATCAATCAAACGGAAATTATTGCTGAACCAGCAATGAACGGGGAATCGGCAATGATCCCAAATTCTACGCAACATAATGTGCCTGCATGGTCTATTTTCGCGATGTTCTTCATGGTGATTTCCCTCGGAGGAAACTTGGTCAAAGAACGTGTTTCAGGTAGTTTTGTTCGTCTTCAAACAATTCCTGGTTCGTTTCTTTATGCCATGTTTGCAAAAATTACGGTGTATAGTTTTGTAGCACTCACTCAACTCATGATCATGTGTACCATTGGTGTGTTTGTTCTCCCGTTGATTGGCTTGCCACAGTTAAATCTGCCAACACACTTGTTCCCATTCATCCTTATTTCTGTGTTGAGTGCGATGGCTGCGATCAGTTACGCAGCAATGGTTGGGACCTATGCCCGAACACAAGAGCAGGCCAATGGATTTGGAGCAGTTTCGATTATTATTTTCGCAGCGATAGGAGGGATCTGGGTGCCATCGTTTGTGATGCCTGATTACATGTTGATGATCAGTAAAATCTCACCCTTGCATTGGTGCCTTGAAGGCTTCTACACCTTATTCTTGAAAAACGGAAGCTGGGAACAACTAATGGGGCCTGTATATTACTTAATCTCTTTCACTGTTGTTTGTCAAGCATTGGCGCTTTGGAAATTGCGCAGACAGCATTACATCTAACAGTAATTCGGCAACAAATTTTCTTTTCTGTCCGGAATGAATGGATTTCAGCGCTCAGCCGTTCATTTTCTTTTTACATTTGATTAAAATTGAATTAATGAAGATTTTCAGCGCTTTCTTGTGTTTGATTTTGAGCCAAACTGCGATGGCGCAATTGGATGCGAAATACCATGGAGTTTACTTATCGGATGAGGGGAACGCCCAATTGGTGATTTATACCATGGATGAAGTAATGGAAGATTGCTTTATTGCAGATTTAACCGTATTTGCTCCTGTAAATGAGAACTTTGAATCTGCACATGAGGATATTTTTTATTCTGGATATGGCAGTTGTGATGGGCCAAATGGACATTGGTTGATCAACTTAGAAAGAAATGGACAAAACCGAAAGTTGGAGGTTTCTTTTTCGATGAAAGACAATGAACCCTCGTTGACTGTGTATGTGGGGGATAAGAAAACTACGTATTCTTATATAATGCCTATTGAAGAAGTTGAAACGGAATTTGAGGAGAGTAATGGAGATCCTTTATATCTTTTACCCAATATACAGGTCGAGGATGATGAATACCCGCTTTTCAAGCGTACTGATGGTGCCTTGTTGTATGTGATGACAGATGAAGATGGAATTATGTTCATTATTTCTGCAGGTACACCGGGATATGATACAATAACGGATGAAGATCCTTGCTTCTTGAATGTACTTACGGGGAACATGAATCCACGTAATGAGGAGTTGACACTCTTCAGCTTTACCGAGGAGGAAACAGGGTGCACAATGCAATTTAAATTCTTAAATGACTCCCAAGGTCAACGCTTTGAGGTAACGGAAAGCAATTGCTCCAAAGATCATGTTACCGGATGCCTCAGCTGGTCAGGAACTTATGCCATTCCGAAAGGCGAATAATTGCAGATGAAGTCGCTTTACCAAATCCTTTTATTTCCGGTCATTTACCTGGCTTGTGACTTGTTTGTTCGGTCAGAGTTGATAGAATTATATTCTCCCTTGCAGCGCGGGTTTTACTTGCTTTCTGCGATTAATTCATTGTTATTCTATTTTGCAGGTCTTATCGTTTTGAGGCGATGCAAGGAAAAGAAATTGATTTATTTCTCGATATTGAGCGTGCTTACAGCCTATTTCGTTGCCTCCATTTCAGGATCCTTTATCTTCTTTTATTTCAATGGTTTCTTTCCAAATTTTTATACCTACGAATATTTCAAAAATGAGCCCATTAGCGCCATGGTCCTTTTGCGCGATACAATAAAACTGCAAGACCTTGTGATTTTTTCAATTGCTTTTGTCATTGTTGCAGCTCTGCTCCATTTTTCATCATCACTCGTCTCACCACGTAGAAACAGACTTCGATGGATTGGTATGTCTTTCCTATTATTGTTTTCGACACTTGTTCTCATGATCAAGCGTTATGACCAGTGCTTAACCGTAGATTCTAATTTCTCCTCAGCCATCATTCGTCATGTCATCGATTATCGGCCTCAGAGAGTTTTCAATGGTCAAGGTCTTGGATTTAGAACACCAGTGAATTTGCCGAAGTTGAAGGAGAAAAGGGAGTATAACGTGTTGGTGGTAGTATTTGAAAGCTTGAGGAAGCAGGATTTACAAGCGTATGGTTATGCGCGAAAAACAACTCCAGAATTGGAGAAATTTAGAACCGAACATAGGGACGAATTTCATGTCTTCAAGCGCCCGTACGCTGCTTCTTCAACGACCATGTTGGCTGTTCCAGCCATATTGACGGGTATGGCGCCGTATCAACCAGTAGAAGATTTTTACAGCCAACCATTTTTATGGGATTACGCTAAAATGGTGAATTACCGTACCTTTTTCCTGTCATCTCATAGCATGAAGTGGTATCATTTTGACCGCTTTTATTCACGCCAAAAACCTGAGAAGTATTGGTTCAAAGAGAAGAGTGGAAAACCATTTTTTAATGATCTAGGAATCAATGATATCCATACGGTGAACGAGTTGTGTAAAACAATCAAACCGATTGATTCCCGTTCATTTTTTGGCGTCGTTCAATTCAATGCAACCCATTATCCGTACAATGTTCCAATAAAGTTCCAACGGTGGAAGGGGCGCTTCGTGGATGAATACGATAACAGTATTTTATATCAAGATTACTTACTAGGCAAATTGTTTCGAACAATGAAATCCAATGGATTGCTTGAAAATACAGTCGTGATTTTTGTCAGTGACCATGGGGAATCATTGAAAGACCACAACAACATCGGTCATGTAGATAGTTACTATACCGAAGCCATTTCTGTTCCTTTGATGATGTACATCCCTGAGAAAATTGCCAAGGAAAAAAACATGCAACAGCTCAAAAAGAATACAGAGATGAATGTGTGTACTATCGATATTGCCCCAACAATCGTTGATATTCTCGGCTTGACAGAAAATAAGGCAGTGAAAAAATACATGCGAAAATACGAAGGGAATAATCTGTTTTCAAGAGTTCCTAAATACCGGTCGATTATAACCATGAACAACAATGAAGTGGCTAAATTCTGGGTGGGAATTTCCGTGATTCGTGGCGACTATCATTATGTTCATCGTGTCAATGTGGTTCCAAACAGAGAAGAGGTTTACAACCTCCGAAAAGATCCAAAGGAGTTAAAAAATATCAATCATTCGATGAGTGATTCAAAGCGAAAATGGCTTCAAGAAACCTTGTTTGAACACGCTGCGTGCAACAAATACATGAAGAGAAATTAGAATTGAAGTGTTGACAATCGCACTTCTTGCTGGATTCGAGTTCGATTGTTTCGGTCAATAATCTCTAAAATGATGTAGGGGTCCGGCGCATTCAAATGAAATTGAATCATCCCAAATTGATTGTCCATGACAGGTAATCCAATGCGGTTTTCATTGGGTACAGAGAAGCCCCATTTTTCTGTTAGTCCGCTGGAGGTTAAGTCATAGATCCCATATATTCCATCCGGTTTAATGTAGGATAGTTCTGCATAATGAAGGTCACCAGAAATGAAAACGACACCACTTGCCTTGGTTTTTTTAATTAAATCAAGAAAACGTGTTTGCTCTGATGGATAGTTTGCCCACGTCTCATAGCCGTTATACTCAGTCGCGAACTGGGTGCTGCTGCCGATAATACGCACATCGGCCGGTTCCAATAATTGTGATTCCAGCCATTGCCATTGCGCTGAGCCGAGCAAGGTAGAATCAGGACTCGTTTGAGGAGAATAATCCAAGGTGTAATTGTGCAAGGAATCACCCGATAAAAAGCCATCATAAGGCTTTAAATTATCTCGAAATGTGCGCAGGTCGAGCATGATTACTTGGACTATTTTTTCTCCAGAATTGTAAAAGTGAGATGTATAAATTCCTTCATGTTCGAAACGCGGTGAATTCTTCGGTTCTTGGAAAAAATGAAGAAATATTTTCTTTGATCCCTCTTTTTTTGGATTATGGCGACCAGAATCATTTAAGCCATAGTCATGATCGTCCCATATCGCGAGTATTGGCATCGCATTTTTCAGCTTTCTATAATGTGGATTCTTACCTAAATGCTTATACTTTCTGCGCAATACACGCATGTTTTCTGTGTCTGCATAAATATTATCTCCTAAATAGATAAATAGGTCAGGACTGCGCTCAAGAATGGTATCGAAAATACTCAAGTCTTTATTCTGATTGGAGCAGGAGCCAAATGCCAATGATTTCAATTCTTGTTGAGCAGCTATTCCCTTTGAACAAAGTAGAAGCAAGGTGAAAATGAAAATGCGCATCATCAAATTTCTTATTTCAACAAATGTCTGCTTTTTATGCGAAGTAACTTACCTTTGAGCTGGAATGATTTGAAGCGCATGAGAAATATTTTGAGAGCATTGATACATATCGGTGTTAAGCCAAACGACCCAATTTTCGATCGCCGTCTTAAAATTGCGGTGAATGTGCTCCTATTGAATGCGGTTTTAAGTATTGGTTCCGTGTCAATCATTCACTTGATATTCCAACGGGAAATGTCAAATCTCTACATTTTAATTTCGCTACCACTGTTTTTACTGGCAGGTTTTATCAATGCCAAGGGATATGTCATGACTGCCATCACCTACATCTTTTGCATGAGTAACATTCTGCTTACAATTTTCTCTATCCGCCTGGGGGAGTTGTCATTGACGCATGTTCACTTTATTTTACTGATTATAGGTATTGCTCTTTTGTATCAATACCGTAAATCCACTTTTTACTTTTATTTCAATTTGGCTTTCACGTTGATCTGTGTGGTATTCGTGTTGCTTTCCTTTCAATTTGCTTGGTTTTCTTGGTTTCTAGACCGCTCATTAAATCCAAATCTCTCCCGTCACCTTAATTACATTATG
>JBEIKR010000012.1:0-33717 GCA_040379705.1 Crocinitomicaceae bacterium | reverse complement strand
TAAACATTGAAGTGAATTTGAAATTGCGTGTATCTTTGAGGAATGGGAAAAGCAATTGCGATAGATTTTGGATTAAAGCGATCTGGGATTGCCATTACGGATGACCTTCAACTTTTTGCCTTTCCTCATGAAACAGTTGACTCGCAAGGGTTGATGTCCTATCTTGAAATGCTTGTTTCAAAAGAATCAGTCGATACCATTGTATTGGGCGAACCAAAGCGTATGGACAATAGCGATACCCATATTACGGAGAATGTGCGTTTGTTGCACGAAGCACTAAAGACGAAGTTTCCCTCCTTGAAAGTGGTACTAATGGATGAGCGTTTTACGTCCAAAATGGCTGTTCAAGCAATGATTGCTGGAGGAATGAAAAAGAAAGAACGGCAAGTGAAAGGGAACATCGATAAGATCAGTGCGGCAATCGTGCTTCAATCCTTTCTTTCTGCCAATAATCACTAAATCGACGAAATTAGATACCTTTTCGCTTTACATTTCCTTTAAATGAGTGTAATTTTGCACCTAAACAAATGACATGATCTTACCTATTGTTGCATACGGTGATCCAGTCCTAAAGAAAGAGGCTGAAGAGATCGATAAAGAGTATCCTGGCTTGAATGATTTGATAGCCAATATGTTTGAAACAATGTATGATGCGAGTGGCGTCGGACTTGCAGCACCTCAGGTGGGTAAATCCATTCGTTTGTTTGTCGTGGATGGTTCACCATTTGTCGAAGACGAGGATGAAATTGGCGAAGAAGGGCCCGATCCGCGAGCAGTGGGTATGGAAAACTTCAAGAAGGTATTTATTAACCCTGTGATTGAAGAGGAAGAAGGCGAAGAATGGGGGTTTTCCGAAGGCTGCTTATCCATTCCAAAAATCCGTGAAGAGGTATTTCGAAAAGAGAAAATTCATATTAGTTATTACGATGAACATTGGAATTTTCATGAAGAGATTTTCGATGGTTATGCGGCACGGATTATTCAGCATGAATATGACCATTTGGATGGAATTTTATTTACAGATCACCTGTCGCCATTGAAGCGCAGATTATTAACCAAACGCCTTCAAAATATCTCCAAAGGAGAAGTGCGTGTGGATTATAAAATGAAATTTCCGTTGATTAAAAAAGGAAGATGATGAAGAAAATGAACTTGTTTTCAGCGTTTGTATTGATACTTGGACTTGCGTTTATGTATTCGTGCGGTGGTCAAAAATCGGATGAGGAAGGGAAGGAGGGTCGTGTTGAATTGAAAAATCGAATCAAGGAGATGGAAGATTCAATTCGCGACTTACAAGCCAATTTGCCTCAGACCAAGAGCATCCCAAATCTGACTCATTTTGAGTTAATCAATCGACTCTTGGATTATTACCATGCTTATCCAGAAGATGATTATGCCGCAGAATGTTTGGATAAAGTACACATGAAATACGCGGGATTGAACATCTTGACCCGTGCGGTGCAATATGCAGATACCTTGTTAGAAAAATATCCAAATTACATCAATCGTGCAATGGTATTAGAAAGTCAAGGTAGCTCGTATGAATTTATACAGCCGCGTGACACATCTAAAATACGTTACTATTACACCAAGTTGCTGAAAGAAAATCCGAAGATGGATCGCGAAAAACGGGAAGGATTAAAGTTCCGTTTGCGTCACCTCGACTTGACATTTGAGGAGTTTATCGACTACCAAATGAATGAAATTTCAAAACGATAAGTCGCGCTGTTAATGATGTGTTAAAAACATCTTGAGCAGCCGTAACAAAACTAAATTTGAATCTGTTAAGAAACTAAAAACAAAAGATCATGAAAAAAGCACTTTTATCTCTTGTAGTATTGTTTGTTGCTTCTGTAGCGATGAATACTGCTGTAGCTCAAATTGAAACTGGAGCGAAAATCGAATTTACAAAAGACACACACGACTATGGTACTGTGAAATACGGTGCAGATGGAACATGTACATTTGAATTCAAAAATACAGGAAACGAACCATTGATTATCTCTACAGCGAAAGGATCATGTGGATGTACAGTACCAGAATGGCCGAAGGAGCCAATCGCACCAGGAGCAAAAGGAACAATTACTGTGAAATATGACACAAAGCGTCCAGGAGCCATCAACAAAAGCGTGACTATCACGTCTAACGCAGTAAATGAGCCAACCAAAGTGATTCGCATCAAAGGAAATGTTCTTCCTGCACCAGAAAGCGGTACACCAGTGAACAACTCTGGAGCTCCAACAAACAACTAAAACGGAAAAGCGAATTTTCGCTGACTACAGATACTTTTAAATTCCGCCTTCAGCCTCGGCTTGTTGGCGGAATTTCTTTTTTAGGGGGCAAAAGCGTATCCAACACCCTAAAAAAGTTCCTTGATGTTGATAATTTTTAGGTTAGATTTCTTGACCTTATTCGTACTTTTAATCGCTAACAGCAGATTTTCATGTACATCATATTCGATACCGAGACAACCGGACTTCCAAGGGATTGGAAAGCGCCGATCTCTGATACTTCCAATTGGCCACGCGTCGTTCAAATTGCTTGGCAGATACACGATGACATGGGGCGTCTGGTCGAACAAAAAGACTACCTAATCCGTCCCGAAGGTTTTGATGTACCCTATGATGCAGAAAATATTCATGGAATTTCCACCGAATTGGCAACGTCCTATGGTGAATCTTTGACAGTCGTGCTGGAGGCGTTCAACAAGGCGCTAAATAATTCCAAATTTGTCGTTGGTCAGAATGTTGGCTTTGACCGTAATGTGCTTGGTTGCGAGTTTATTCGTTGTGGGATGGATTCTCCCATGCTCGACATGCCCGTGTTGGATACCTGTACAGAGCGAACAGCTGAATTATGCCAGATCGCGGGAGGACGTTATGGGAAGTTCAAACTGCCAACCCTCACGGAACTGCATGCCTACCTTTTTGATCAACCATTTGCGGAAGCTCATAACGCAACTGCCGATGTCGAAGCGACGACTCGATGCTTCTTAGAATTGCTTCGTCGTGGACATTTTTCAACAGATCTTCTCGGTCAAGATGCGCACTACATCACAAAGTTTAATGAGGTAAATCCAGCTCCTATTGCCTTAATTGGACTTCGTCACTTAAACCTGAAGGCGGAAAGTGCCAAGTTAAAGCCTGTGGAAGAATCTATGGCTCCTGCTGCACCAAGTGCGAAGTTGGAAGGGAACATGGGGGATTTTCCATTCGTGCATTTACACAATCATACGCAGTTTTCAATTTTACAATCAACAACGAATGTGAAAGGCCTTGTTGCCAAAGCAGTCGAATTGAATATGCCTGCCGTTGCACTTACGGATACAGGCAATATGATGGCGGCCTTTCATTTTGAGAAAGAGGTGGCTGCGCATAATAAGAAAATCAAAACAGAACGTGCTCAAGCCATGGAAAATGGTGAGGAATACACGAAAAAGGAATTGTTGCCCATCATTGGCTGTGAGTTTTATGTGTGCCGCGATCATTTGGATAAAACGCAGAAAGACAATGGTTATCAAGTAGTTTTTCTCGCAAAAAATAAAATTGGCTACCACAACTTGATAAAAATGGCATCCATTGCCTACACCAAGGGGATGTATTATGTGCCGAGAATTGATAAAAAAGTGATTGAAGCGCACAAGGAAGATCTAATTGTGCTCACGGGAAATCTCTATGGGGAGGTACCGAATATGATTTTGAATGTGGGGGAAACGCAAGCGGAAGAAGCGCTTATTTGGTGGAAGAATCTCTTTGGTGAAGACCTTTACGTTGAATTGATGCGCCATGGTCAAGAAAATGAAAACAGGGTAAATTCCACTTTACTGAAACTGGCTCATAAAAATGGCGTCAAAACCGTTGCGACAAACAATACTTTCTACCTGAATAAGTCCGATGCTGAAGCGCATGATGTGCTTTTGTGTGTGAAGGACAATGAGTTGGTGGCAACACCGAAAGGTCGTGGTCGTGGTTTTAGATACGGGCTGGACAATGATGAATATTACTTCAAATCACAAGAAGAGATGAAGGAACTTTTTCAAGACCATCCGGAAGCCATTGCCAATATTTCTGAGATCATTGAAAAATGTGAGCAATATGGACTTGCGCGTGAAGTATTGCTTCCAGCGTTTGATATTCCCGAAGAATTCCAAGATCCAACGGATGCAGACGGGGGGAAGCGTGGAGAGAACAATTATTTGCGCCATTTAACGTATGAGGGAGCGAATAAACGATACAAGGAAATTACAGACGAGATTCGTGAGCGCATTGATTTTGAGCTTGCTACCATTGAAAAAACAGGCTATCCGGGATATTTCTTGATTGTACAAGATTTTTGTCATGCCGCCCGTGATATGGGAGTATCTGTCGGGCCAGGCCGTGGGTCTGCGGCAGGATCCGTGGTGGCCTATTGTACGGGAATCACCAATGTTGACCCCATCGAATACGACTTACTCTTTGAGCGTTTCCTGAATCCTGATAGGGTGTCCATGCCCGATATCGATATTGATTTTGACGATGAAGGTCGTGGCCGAGTCATTGATTGGGTAATCAATAAATACGGTGCGAATCAAGTCGCACAGATTATTACCTACGGTACAATGGCAGCGAAATCATCGATTCGCGATGCTGCGCGCGTGATGGACCTTCCATTGCCTGAAGCTGATCGATTGGCGAAGCTGGTTCCCGATATTTCATTGTCAAAGTTATTCAAGCTTCCGGAGCCGGAGTTGGCCGAAAAATTGAAAAATAACGCGGATGAAATTGCGAAAGCACGTGAGTTGAAAGCCATCGCGCAAGGAAATGACTTGGCGGCGCGTGTGGTTAATCGTGCCTTGCAATTGGAAGGCTCTGTGCGGAACACTGGGATTCATGCATGTGGAGTAATCATCACCCCTGACGACATCACCAACTTTGTGCCTGTTGCAACGGCGAAGGAATCAGACATGTATTGTACCCAGTATGACAACTCTGTTGCGGAATCTGCGGGATTACTCAAGATGGATTTCCTAGGCTTGAAGACCTTAACGCTCATCAAAGATGCCGTTAAGAATGTAAAGTTGACACGTGGAATTGACCTTGATCCCGATCAATTTCCAATCGATGATGAGGCGACCTATTTGTTGTTCCAACGTGGAGAAACGGTCGGTATATTTCAGTATGAATCCGCTGGAATGCAAAAATACATGCGGGAATTGAAGCCTACGGTATTTGCGGATTTGATTGCTATGAATGCCTTGTACCGCCCAGGTCCGTTAGAATATATTCCATCGTTCATTAAACGAAAGCATGGTGAAGAGCCGATTGTTTATGATTTGGATGATTGTGAAGAATATCTGAAGGAAACATACGGAATTACTGTATATCAGGAACAGGTAATGTTACTCTCGCAAAAATTGGCCGGTTTCACCAAGGGAGAAGCGGATACCTTGCGAAAGGCCATGGGGAAGAAGCAGAAAGATGTCTTGGATAAAATGAAACCTTTGTTTATTCAACAGGGTGGTGAAAAAGGGCATGATGCAACGAAACTAGAGAAAATTTGGAAGGACTGGGAAGCTTTTGCATCCTATGCGTTCAATAAATCACACTCCACCTGTTATGCATGGATCGCCTATCAAACAGCATTTTTGAAGGCGAATTATCCTGCAGAATACATGGCCTCTGTGCTTTCGAACAATATGGGGGGTATCAAACAAGTGTCTTTCTTCATGGAGGAATGCCGCCGAATGGGTGTTCCTGTTTTAGGTCCGGATGTGAATGAATCGAGTTTTCAATTTACAGTAAATAAAGAAGGAGCAGTTCGTTTTGGTTTAGGTGCCATTAAGGGTGTGGGCGGTGGACCCGTAGAGTCGATTATTGAAGAGCGCGAAAAAGATGGAATTTATTCCTCGATATTCAATTTTGCCGAACGAATTACACTGCGCGTAGTGACAAAAAAGGTCATGGAGAGCTTGGCGTATGCTGGAGGATTTGATTCGTTTACCACCGTGCACCGTGCGCAATATTTTCATGAAGACCCAAATGGAAGGTCATTTCTGGAAAATTTGACGAAATATGGGAATGCAGTACAAGAGGCGAAACTTTCCCCTCAGATTGACATGTTTGGTGAGAGTACCGTGACCAAGTTACCTGAGCCTGAAATCCCGAGATGTGAGGAATGGGGAAGCATCTATAAACTCAATAGAGAGAAGGAGGTGGTAGGAATCTTTATTTCCGGACATCCCATGGACGACTTTAGAATTGAGATTGAGTCTTTCTGCAATGGACGAATAGGAATGCTGAATGAACTTGAGCAAAATAGAGGGAGAGATCTGTTGATTGCGGCTACAGTGACTGAGGCTGAGCATCGACAAACACGGAATGGAGATCCATTTGGAACCTTGCAAATTGAAGATTATACGGATAGTTACAAACTCTTCTTATGGAGAGAAAATTACCTTAAATACAAGCACTTTTTTCAGCCAGGCGCATTTTTGGCCATAAAAGGGCGTATCGAAACTCCTCCGCGAAGAAATGAGTTGGAGTTTGTGATTCATTCCATCGATATGCTTCAAAATCTTCGCGAAACGAAGGCAAATACCATTCAAATTAAGTTGTCTACTAAGTCACTGGATCAGCGTTTAATTTCAGATTTGAATAAATTGTTTCTTGAAAATCCGGGCCGCTGTGATTTGCGCTTCACCGTGTTTGATCCATTGGATAACATTGAGATACAGATGCCATCTAAGAGCATCAAGGTGGACCCGTCCAACGAGTTGTTTAAGAAATTAAAGAGTTTTGATGTTGAATTTGAAATCCGTTAAGGAATCAAATCGCGCAAATGAGTTAAGTCTTCGACTTTCTCTGCATGGCCAACTTGCTGGAATGAACTTATTAAATTGGTAATCATCCGACGCAAAATCGCGCTGTTGGAGCAAGGCTCGAAATACTCGCGCTCGTGAACAAGTTTTAAACGGTCCAAAAATTCACAAATTTCATTTTCGTCGAGGAGGCTGCCTTTTGTAAATGGGTTCACATAAAATAATACACCCCATTTGTTTGGATTGGACGTGTAAACGCTTGAACCTAGTTCATCAAGATAGGCCAAAATGAAATGATTTGGTAAGTTCACACCATAAAGTGGAATGTCTAGCGACTGAGCGACAATGCTGTAAATTAAAGACAGGCTGAGTGGATTCCCTTTTCGAGTTTCTAAAACACTGTTTATACATGAATTGTGAGCGGCATGAAAATGCTTGGTATCACCCTGGAATTTGTACTTCTCGAAAAAAATATGATTGAAAATCTTTACCTTTTCAAATGCAGTTTGGGTGTTGTTGATTTCCAACCAAATATCCTTCCGAATTGATTGAATTGATTCATGAACAACTGTATCATCGAGTCCAGGAAATTGATAATGGGCAATAATTAACGCACCACGGAGAAGGTCTTTATCATCCGAATTGCACCACATTTCCAATTGTGTTTTGATGTCTTCGAATTGAATTTCACGAATGATTTGCTCAATACGCGATTGAAAAATTAAATCGTAATGATCATGTTCCCAGGAATTTTCAAGGTAGGGAATAGCATCGCTGCCGTAACGTAGCAAGGTGTCGCGCACATGAACAAAAATGTGTTCATCCGGATCATCAATCAATTGGATCAATGCTTTTATCGATTTTTCATCCTTCATCGATTTCAAAGGTAGAGGAGTTCTTAGGTGATTTTATCTCAAACTTTTTTGTTTTTCAATGATGAAATGTTAATTCTCAAATTTTTTGTAACCCTGGAGTGAGAATGTCGTTAAAGACTGTACGGATCAATTATTAACATCTACAGGTTAAGGGAAGAGAGGCTTTAGGGCCTCTTTTTTTTGCATCATTCTTGCTAACTTCGTCCGAATCAAAATAAAAACACCATGAAAATTCTTTTCCTTTCCATCGTAATTGCTTCATTGATCTCATCTTGCGCGACATGTAGAATGCAAAAATCCCTTCAAGACGGCGAATTGGTTGGTACCATACATCTTGGAAATTCGGAATGTCCGGTGGTGATTTCGACAAAAGAAAATGGCTCAGCAAAAGGATATTACCCTGTGAATATTGACGATTCACTGAAAGTAGATAATGCAGATGGAAAAAAGATCATCTTTACATACGTGTTAAGTCGTGCGCCACAGCCTGCTGGCTGCGATGTCGATATGACTATAACGCTGTTGACAACGCGTTGGGCGAAATAATCTTGCAGAACTTATTGATTGTTTTTTTGATGCTCATGGATGAAGTCCCAAACCAAGTAGGCGAGGGCTTTTCCAACAATTTTGTTTTCATGTTCGCTTGATGGAGCGCCTTCAGGTAAGTGCAGATAAGCGCAGTTCGAGCTATTTGCCAATGTCTTCACGTACATTCGTGCTTCATTCAACGAAAAGCCACTTGGTGTGAAAGCAGATGAAGGCATTCCAGCAATGGCATCCATGTCCAACTCGATTCCATAATTTCCAAGTGATTCCAAATGTGACTTTTCTGAATATACGTCTGTGAGTAGATCTCTTTTTCCCACCAAGTAATCGTCGAATAGGGAATAACCACATTCCTTTCTGTTCAGAAAATCGAGAATGAAACTGTTGTTGTATTGAGGATGGAGTCCAATCAAAGAGTAGTAATGAATGATTTTTTCTTCAAGACCAAACGAAAACGAGTTGCCACTGTGGCGCAAATCTGTGGCGCGGCAATCACCGTGTGGGTCCATGTTGATAATGCCTAAACTTACTCCCGACCATTCGTGAAAAGCGCGAATAATGGGAAGTGCATTGTTGTGTCCACCCCCGATCACCACGGGGATCATTCCTTTAGAAAGAAAGGGTAACAATGTTTCGGTTACGAGTTCGTCCAATTCTTCTACCCTTGGATGCTGATTCGATGAAGATGGGTTTACTTGAATCGATCCTGCCAATAGTATGCTGGTTCCATCAATAAAACGATTGGACTGCAAATTAAGAAATCGCGGCAGGAATGAATTGTAGCCTTTTTCAGCTCCTAAAAGGCCAAGGTTTAAGAGCGGCCCAACACTTTCTTCAATGCCCAGTATGACGTATTTGCATCCCTCTAAGTTTGAACATTCTTTTACTTGCTGTCCCAAGCGCGTTTCTCCAGAACGAAGCGTTGTGTTTGCCTTGATGACTGCTGGTGTGGACGGAGTATATAGAAAGGACTTAGTCATGGCAAATAAATGGTTGGATACGATCAATGAATTCTGCTGGTGGAGCTGCAGGTCTCATGTTTTCCTTTTTCACGAATACCAATGTGGTTGATGCTGCGCAGATTTCTTTCCCGCTTTCATTTGTAATGCGGTAATCGAAAAGTAAACGAGAGCCGCGTAATTCAACGATCTGTGTTTCGATACGCAGCAAATCGTCATAGTAAGCAGGTGAAAAATACTTCACTTGAAATTCGGAGACGGGCAGCATAATGCCGCTGTTCTCCAATTCTTTGTAGCTCATGCCAACACTGCGCAAGGCCTCTACACGTCCGACTTCAAAATATTGCGCATAGTTACCGTAATAACAATAACCCATCTGGTCTGTTTCACTGTAGCGAACACGAATTTCTATGGTGTTTGAAAATGAAAGCTTCATCGATCTCGAATTATCGGCTAAAATAATCAATTGATGCTGAAAAAAATCTCAGAGTATTTCATAAATTTGACTTTAAGATTTGCCGAAAGAAAATTGTTGTTTTATTCTTGATAATCCGAATATTTAGTTATGAATATAACGGCTTAATTTTGAAGTGGACGGTTTGAACGAAGTTTCTAATTAACAAGTAAAACTTTTCAAAAAGTCAACCCCCTTTTCACTTTTTTTTTAACTTTTTTATTAGAACATTTGTCCTCGAAAACAAATCAACGTTTTTAGAGGTAACTCGACACGAAAAACTATACTGCTTACTTATCTAATAAAAAGGACTTTCAATGGGAAATAATCACGAAATCGTTTGGAACGCATGTTTAAAAGTGATCAAGGATAATATTTCTTTGCAAGCCTATAAAACATGGTTTGAACCGATTGTGCCGGTAAAGCTAGAGGACAATATTCTGACGATTCAGGTACCATCTCATTTCTTTTATGAGTGGCTTGAAGAGCATTACATTACACTTCTAAAGAAAGTGATTAAAAAGGAGCTTGGGGCTGAAGGAACCCTTGAGTATAGCATCGTCATGGAAAATACCGCAACGAATTCAACACCTTATACAGTGAAGTTGCCAGCGTTGAACAGAAAATCTGTGAAAAACGCACCAGTAACAATGCCGATCAATTTAAATGAGAATCAAATTCGCAATCCGTTCATTATTCCTGGATTGAAAAAGGTGAATGTAGATTCGAATTTAAATCCTTCATATTCATTTGAAAACTTCATTGAAGGAGATTGCAACCGATTGGCGCGTGCTTCAGGGTATGCAGTAGCCAACAAGCCAGGTGGAACAGCTTTCAATCCATTGTTGATTTACGGTGGTGTAGGTCTTGGTAAAACGCACCTCGCACATGCCATTGGTATTGCCATAAAAAACCAAACACCAAATAAAACGGTTTTATATGTTGGTTCTGAGAAATTTGCGCACCAGTTTATCGATGCCTTAAAGAATCACACAACGAATGACTTCATCCATTTTTACCAAATGATTGATGTGTTGATCATTGATGACGTTCAGTTCTTCTCTGGTAAAGAGAAAACTCAGGACGTTTTCTTCCACATCTTCAATCACTTGCACCAAAATGGAAAACAAATTATCCTTACATCGGATAAGCCACCTGTAGAAATGCAAGGAATGGAGCAGCGCCTTCTTTCTCGCTTCAAATGGGGACTTTCAGCAGATTTAGGTACGCCAGATCTTGAAACGCGTATCGCCATACTTGAAAAGAAGATGTATGGAAATGGGATCGACCTTCCACGCGATGTGGTGGAATACCTTGCGTACTCAATCAACACAAACGTGCGTGAGATGGAAGGAGCATTGAATACCCTTTTGGCGCAAGCATCACTCAACAAGAAAGCCATCACGCTCGAATTGGCGAAGCAAATGGTAGACAAGTTTGTGAAGAACACAGCTCGCGAAGTTTCAATCGAGTACATTCAGAAAGTGGTATGTGACTATTTTGATTTGCCTATTGAAATGCTTAAAAGCAAGACAAGAAAGCGCGAAGTGGTTCAAGCACGCCAAATCTCTATGTTCTTCTCTAAGAAAATGACGAAATCTTCGTTGGCAAACATCGGAGCGCACTGCGGAGGTAAAGACCACGCAACAGTGCTTCACGCATGCCGCACGGTGATGAACCTTTCTGAGACGGACAAACAGTTCCGTGCTTATTTGGAGGATCTAGAAAAGAAATTGACAATCCAATAATTGAATTTCATAAGATATGAAAGTCCGCTGTATAGCGGACTTTTTTTGTGGGCTGGGGATTGGTTCTACCCCAGATGGGGTCGTTGATTCATAAGTTAGCTTTGGGTTATATAGTTATACCCCCCTCCGGGGTCACAAGTCAGGGAGACCCTTCGATAGACTCATGGCTAATAGTGAAATCCCGAAGAGTCGGTATAAAAAGCGAGAGCGCTGAAACTCCACTCTATTTTCCTTCGCTCTCACTCTTCACTCTCACTCTGTTTATGAACCCATCGGGGTCGAACATGTGTAACCCCAAGCCGAAGCACGAGTAACTTACTGCGTAATAAAACTCAACAATACAGCCAAATACGAATCATAGCCCATCACAAAAGGGGTATCCTCGTGGTCGCCACCTGCAACGCGAACCGCAGTTTTAGACGGTCCGCCATAGTTGGCAAATACAATTTCACCATGTTTGTCGATGGCCAAAAAGGTATCGGCTTTGCCGTGAATCCATAGCAATGGCACTGTGGCTTTCTGGATTTCAATGGCGTTGTCAACTTTCAAACTCACGAAATAACTCGCCGGAAAGGACAGCACCGATGCATCTTGGATCATTTTTTCTGCCGAAGCAAAAGGTGCCTCCAGGATGATTTTGCTCGGCTGCATCTCGAAGTCATTTGGATTGCCTGCGACTTGACATATAGAGGCTGTGCCCAAGGAGAAACCAAACATCACGAGTCGGTCGTTGGTTAAGCCATTGGTTTTTAACCACTTTAATGCGCCATTCACTGCTTCATACATGTTTTGCTCCGTAGGTGAGCCATCAGAAAGTCCATAACCTGGATAATCAATCATCAATACGCCATAGCGATGTGTTCCTCCAAGGTGGCTGTATAATTTTTGGCGAGGCCAGTAAAAATCATTGTGATCAGCTGTACCATGACAATATAAAATCACGGTATCTGTGGCAATCCGACTGATTTCTCCTGTGTAAATGGCTGAAATCATGAAAGGCTGTTCACTCGCACCATTGGAAATGTCGAATTGAAAGACATGCGTCATGGAATCTTCAACATGATAAGCATTACCAACGTCGAGTGTAGTGCGTCCTGCATAATTGTCCAGCTTGTATTCCGTGATGGAATTGTCGTTCCCGAAAAGGAATGAATCCAAACGCTTGCGGCATGCCGTAAATACGATCAAAGGCAATAAAAGGTAGATGAGCTTCTTCATAATTAAAAACGGTACGTTACACTGAAAAATGCGCCCAGTCCGCCTCTCTTTCCAAAGGGGCTGACGTAGTCGATGATGATGTTTTGATTCGAAAGGTAAGGGGTAAGGAACTTCACTTCGAGGTTGTAGTTCCAATGTCCGCGTTCAAAGGTATGGCCAATTTGAGGACTAAACACTAAACGATTTTCTTGTTTCAATCCGAGGGTCATTGTTCCTTTTAACTGAAACCAGTTGCTGAATCCGACATAGAAGTAGTTTGTGCGGCTATCTTCATGTATCCTTCTTAGTTGACTGACTCCATCCTTATGATCGGATGAGATTTTTCGTTCAAAATAATTCCAGTAGAAATTGGCATCTAGCTGTGGCCAAAGTCCCGCATTTTTCTCGAAGCGATCGAACAAGAAATTGATGCCCGGACTAACAGTGGCGCCCATATTTTTTTGTTTCCAAAACTGCAATGTACAGCCAGCGTCGAATTGAAATACACCGAAAATGGCAGCAGTTGGATATAGATTTCCATAAACAGTAAGATCTTGCTTCACCCCATATCCATACCCCAAGGTCGTGTTAGGTATGGGAATTGTTGCAACATCTGGAACCTTCAGCATGGCTCCACCCAAGGAGGCGCATACAGCATGCTCCTTGTAGGTCAATGGTTTAACGAAATGCGAAGGGGCACAAGCGCCCAAAACGAAGATCGTTGTGATGAGATAGAAAAGTTGTTTCATTTCGTTAATAGCTTAAAAACTCAAATTGTCCATTGCGGACATGTAAAGTATCACTAAATCCGGCGCGTGAGAAGTCGCCTTGGAAAAATCCACTCATTTTATTGTTCGTTGTATCGTGCGCACTGATGGAATAGGCACCATTAGCGCTGTTTAAATAGTAAACGCCATTTTTCGCTGCGTAGGAACCTGCACCTGATAATGGGAAAGTACCGACAATACCTGTATTTCCCAGTGCAAATTGGAATGACAGACTGTCATTCGAAATCATCAAGGACCAATTCCCGTTCGAATACGTCAAGGACTTTGAAGACATACTGACGGGAATTCCATTGCATTCAACATAGAGCAAAGGAATTTCCACAGGAACACATGGAGGGCAATTTCCACCACAATCAACACCTGTTTCCCCTGCATCCAAAAAGCCATTTTCACAAGGTGCTTTCACAGGCTTTTCTTCCTTACACGCTGAAAAAATGAGTAATATTGCAGGGAATACTAGAAAAATAATGTGCTTCGCCATGACCACGAAGATACGAAAAGGAAAGACCAAAGTGGGTGATGAAGGTGAAAACAACCTATAAAACGATTCAAGAGCTTTCTGAAGGTTTATATCGGGAGAAGGGTTCGAAATTCATCGCGTATGCTGCACCTTGCTCTTCAGAGTCTCAAGCAAAAGAATTGTTGGAGTCATGGCGCAAAGCACATCATCAAGCTAGGCACGTATGCTATGCGTATCGATTTGGTCCTGAAGGATTGATTTTCCGTGCAAACGACGATGGTGAACCAGGTAATTCCGCAGGCATTCCGATTTTAGGTCAGCTGCAATCCTTCGATATTACGAATGTTCTCGTTGGGGTGGTGCGTTATTTTGGTGGAACAAAATTGGGTGTTGGCGGATTGGTTCAAGCCTACAAAACAGCGACGCGCGATGCCATAGAAAACGGATTCATAATTGAAAAAGAAATTCAAAAGATGATTCTTTTGTCTTTTCCGATGGCACAGATGCCTTTCGTGATGCACGCGCTGAAGCAGCTCAATGTGGAAATCATTTCGAGAGATTTTTCTGATCGCTGTGAAATTCAACTCGCCTTGCCAATAGCCTTATCTGAAAATTTACTATCCGAACTATCGACACTTCTATCGGTCGAAATCGTTCACATTTAATTACACATTCATATGGATAATCTTAAGAAATTGACATCAATACGCGCAGCGTCAGGAGATGAAGCACCAATGAAGGATTACATATTAAATTACATTGCAGCCCATTCTTCATCTTGGAAAGACTCGCCAAAAATCATTCAGGGCCAAGGCTTTCAAGATTGTGTCATTTTGATCTTTGGTCAACCACGGACTGCCATCTACGCGCACATGGACAGCATTGGATTTACAGTAGGGTATGATAATGAGTTGATCCGCATCGGCGGGCCGAAAGTAGAGGAGGAAGAGATTCATTTGGTGGGTTCTGATTCACGTGGAGAAATCGAAGCTGAATTGATGGTAATTGAAAATGAGGACGAGAGCATTTCCTTAAAGTGCATTTTTGACCGTGAAATTGATCGAGGTACCAACTTAACTTTTAAACCTAATTTTCGAGAAACGGATGAATATGTTCAATCTCCGTATTTGGACAACCGTTTGGGCGTTTGGTCCGCATTAAAAGTGGCGGAAACGCTTGAGCATGGAGCAATCGTATTTTCAACGTATGAGGAACATGGCGGTAATTCAATTGGATTTTGTGCCCACTATCTGATGGAGAATTATGGCATTTATCAAGCCTTAGTTTCTGATATTACGTGGGTGACAGATGGTATAGGACATGGAGGAGGCGTGGCAATTTCCATGCGAGATGGCAGTATTCCTAGACGTAGCTATTTGAACAAGATTCTCGATTTAGCTGATGCTTCAGGAATTCAATACCAACTCGAGGTAGAATCAGCGGGAGGCAGTGATGGAACAATGCTGCAGCGTTCACATCTTCCGATTGATTGGTTGTTTATTGGCGCACCTGAAGACCATGTTCACACGCCTAATGAGCTGGTTTACAAGTTCGATATCATGTGTATGGTAGAGATGTATCGGTTTTTAATGGTTAATTTGTAGGAATTATTTGAATTAGCATGGAAAAGAACTCAATCTGTCAGCTGTATAAATACGATCATGAAATGTATTTCTTGACAAAGGATACGCCCGAAAATTTTGCCGTTGATTTCAAGAGTCATACAGAAGATAGCGATTATGTATCCTGGTTGAATTTTCATGACATTTCGAATAAGGCGGCCATTGAAACCTTGTGCAACAACCTCGAAATCGATCGTTTGACTTTTGATGATATAAATTCACCTCAAAAACGACCCAAGCTCGAGGAATACGATGACTATATTTTCTTTACTGTGAAATCGGCTGTTCCCGACGAGGACAATACTTTCTCGATGCATCAAGAACAAATTAGTTTTATTCTTGGAAGGAATTACTTGATTTCATTTCAAGTGAAAAGTTCGGATCACTTTGCAGATCTGCGTGGTCGCATCGAACATAAGCGCGGAAAAGTAAGAATGAAAGGTCCAGATTTTCTTTTGTTTCGTATGCTTGAGGCCATTGTTGACAATTACTTTGAGGTCCTAGAATCAATTTCCGGAATGATTGAATCTATCCAGTCGAAACTCAAACAAAGCGATGAAAAAGGAAGCTTAAAGTTGATTGAGTTTGAAAAAAGACGATTGATCGAATTGAGAAAGATTGCACTTCCATTAAAGGATATCGCATCTCACCTTGAAAAAGTGCAGAGTATCTTTTTGGAAAATGACAACCATCCTTATTTTGCCGATTTAAAGGAACAATGCTTATCTGTTCTGGAAGAAATCGATGCCAACAAGCAAATTCTGGACGGAATGACCAATTTGTACTATGCCATTCAAGGGCAGAAGATGAATGACATCATGCGTGTACTCACCGTAGCTTCAACAATTTTTATGCCTTTGACCTTTATCGTTGGCGTATATGGAATGAATTTCAAGAATATATACCTAATCGAGAAAACTCATTATGGATATTATATTATTTGGGGTGTAATGGTTACTGTGACGCTTTCTCTTCTATACTATTCATTCAGAAAAGGGTGGCTGAAGAGGAAATAAAAAAACGCCCTGAATAAATCAGAGCGTTTTCAAAGTTTAATCTTTTATAAACTTACACCATTACTTTCGGAGCGGCCGCTTTGATTTCATCGCTCGTTTCAGCAGCATATTTCTCAAAGTTCTTTACGAATTTCGCGGCAAGGCTATTTGCAGTTTCGTCATATGCCGCTTTATCCGCCCAGGTAGAACGTGGATTTAATATTTCAGAAGGGACATTTTCACAGCTCGTAGGAATTGCTAAATCAAAAATCGGCAAGGTTTCATAAGTGACTTTGTCCAACTTACCTGTCAATGCAGCAGTAATCATCGAACGTGTGTGTGATAACTTCATGCGGTGTCCAACGCCATAAGATCCGCCAGTCCAACCTGTATTGATTAACCACACTTTTATGTCTGTCCCGTTCAATTTATCTCCCAGTAGGGTAGCATATTTTGCTGGGTGAAGCGGTAAAAATGCAGCTCCGAAGCATGCCGAGAAAGTTGTAGTTGGCTCTGTAATTCCCATCTCGGTTCCAGCAACTTTCGCTGTATATCCCGACATAAAGTGATACATCGCTTGTTCTTTTGTCAAACGTGAAATTGGAGGGATTACACCAAAGGCATCTGCTGTCAAGAAGAAAATATTCTTTGGTGAATCACCAATCGAAGGGGTCGCAATATTGTCGATGTAGTGAATCGGGTAGGAAACACGTGTGTTTTCTGTGATGGATCCATCTGTATAATCTGGTGTAGATGTTCCTTCTTGGAAGCCAATATTCTCTAAGATGGCACCAAAACGAATGGCGTCATAGATCTGAGGTTCCTTTTCACGAGAAAGATCGATGGTCTTCGCATAGCATCCACCTTCAAAGTTGAATACTGTATTTGCAGCCCAACCGTGTTCATCGTCCCCAATCAATCGGCGATTTTCATCTGACGAAAGTGTTGTTTTTCCAGTTCCGGAAAGTCCAAAGAATACAGCAGTATCATGTCCTTCGTTGCCAATATTTGCTGAACAGTGCATGGAAAGAACATTCTTCTCATGAGGAAGGACATAATTCAATACAGAGAAAATACCTTTTTTAATTTCACCAGTATATCCCGTTCCACCGATGATGATCATCTTTTTAGTGAAATTTAGAATAGCGAAGTTGTGTTGACGTGTTCCGTCGATTTCCGGGTCTGCCTTAAATCCTGGTGCACACACCACATGCCAATCTGGAAGGAAGGTTTCAATCTGTTCATCACTTGGGCGAAGGAACATGTTGTAAGCAAACATATTGGACCATGCATATTCAGTTACCACACGTATATTCAATCGGAAATCTGGGTCAGCACAAGCAAACGCGTCACGCACATAGACATCACGCCCATTTAAATAGGCCTTCATCCTATTGTAAAGCGCATCAAATTTCTCTGGAGAGAATTTAATGTTTATATCACCCCACCACACAGAGTTTTCTGTTTTTTCATCACATACCACGAAACGGTCTTTTGGAGAACGTCCAGTGAATTCACCAGTTTCAATGGCCAAAGCTCCCGTGTCGGTTAAAACACCTTGTCCGTTAATAATGACATCTTCCGTCAATTCGGCTGGTGTTAAATTCCAAAATTGTGTCCCAAGATTATTTAATCCGATTGAAGCATCGAGATCGTCATGGGTTCCTCTTTTTCCAAATACGTCCATGGTGTAATTTTTTGAAAAGCGCTTGCTTTTATTTTAGACCACAAAAGTAGGTTTAAGGAAAAGAATAGTCACCTCATTTTTGGTGGAATTTCCCACAAATTTTAAGGCATTGTTAACAAAAAACCTTGATTTATATAGTGTCCAAACGACACTAAGCCAAGTCGCGAAGTGCTTCAATAGCCGAGCGAATGTTCTTTCGTACCTCATTGATTGAGGCGTTCATCATGTAGCAAGGTGCTGTGATTATTTTGTTTTCTCGATCAATTAAAATTTCTCGAACAGTCTTCATTTCAGTGTGAGCGCCTGTGTGTTCAAGACCTGCTGTGAATGAAGCGATGTCGTACGGTGAACCTTCACGGTCTGTTCCAATCGTCAGGTGAGAATGAATTTCCGATCCTTCCAAGGCCTTTGCAACCACAATTGGACTTACACATAATGCAGCAATCGGTTTCCCAACATTGATGAGATTGACCAATAATAATTTTACACGAGGATCAATTTGACCTTCTGGACCATTGAACGCCCAATTGGTAAAATTCTTCGCGCTTCCAAATCCACCTGGAATGACCAAACCGTCTAAATCAGCAGGAGCAATGCTTTGAATTTCACGAACGTTACCACGGGCAATCCGCGCCGCTTCAATCAACATATTGCGTTTTTCTGGCATCTCTTCGCCCGTGAGGTGATTTACCACATGGTGCTGTTGTTCATCAATGGAAATACACACCGCCTCAGCGCCAATTTCATCAATAGCCAATAAGGTTAACACTGCTTCTTGTATCTCAGCGCCATCATAAACGCCACATCCAGAAAGTAATACGCCAATTTTCATGGTTTGAATTGAATTAAATATGAATTAAAAATTTGATCACTTTGTGATTTTGTTCCTTTCAGGAATTTGATGCCTGCGGCAATGGGAGTAATTCACTTTTCCACTTACGTTGGAGCCCCGAAGTGTGATTAAGTCCATTGTCTTTTGTCCCTTGTCCCTTTTTTCCTTTCCCCTAAAACTCCAACATCAACGGCTTCAAAGTAACCACCCCATCGAGGTTCAAAACCACAGTTTTATCCTTTGATGCGTTGTTCGCTAAAGGAGTGACATCAAACATGAGCGTATCTGTAATCATCTTTTTACATTGGTCACCATTGTTGGTGTGAATGAGTTTTACCGAGCGCTGAGGTGGCAGGGATTTGGTCAATATAGGACTTCCAATCAAGCGAAAACGATGTTCAGCGCAGCCACCACTATAAGAAACAACGAGTTTAATCGAAGTGCCCTTGATTTCAGCAGATTGAATGTCGACAGCAGCACTTTCGGTATTGAGATCGCCAATTTCAGCCAGGGGCATCGATTCTGCGACATCATATTCTTTCATGCCGTAGCGCGGAGGTAAACACGATACTAGGAGCATCATTAACATTATGGATGAGTAAACGAGAGATTTTTTCATGGTAAAGCTTCTTTTCCAAAGATAAGTGCTTACAGCAATAAATCCCATATTTCATTTATGTTTTCGTGCTTTTCTGAGGGAAGATTCGCTAATTTTACTGCATGAAGACCAAAACCCTTAAGAAGAACAAGGTCAATGTGGTGACACTCGGTTGTTCGAAGAATACATTTGATTCAGAGGTGATGATGGCCCAATTGAAGGCCAACCAGTTTGATGTGGAGCATGAATCAATGGAAGATGATGCCGAAATTGTGATTATCAACACGTGTGGATTTATTGACAATGCCAAGCAAGAATCCATCGATACAATTATACGTTATGCCGAAGCGAAGGCTGAAGGCTTAGTGGACAAAGTATATGTGACAGGCTGCTTGTCTGAGCGCTACAAGGATGACTTAGAGAAAGAAATTCCGGAAGTGGATGCGTATTTTGGTACACGGGACTTGCCTCGATTATTGAAGACGTTGAAGGCAGATTATAAGCATGAATTGGTGGGCGAACGTATTTTAACAACGCCAAATCACTTCGCTTACTTTAAAATTGCTGAAGGGTGTGACCGTCCATGTTCGTTTTGTGCGATTCCGTTAATGCGTGGGAATCACGTGTCGACTCCAATAGAAGATTTGGTGACAATGGCCAAAGGCCTTGCGGCGAAAGGAGTGAAGGAGTTGATGCTCATTGCTCAGGATTTGACTTACTACGGACTCGATTTATACAAGAAGCGCGCATTATCGGATTTGATCAATCGCTTGGCAGATGTTGAAGGTATTGAGTGGATTCGTCTTCATTATGCCTTTCCGTCAGGATTCCCAATGGATGTGCTCGATGTGATGAATGAACGTGAGAATGTATGTAAGTACCTTGATATGCCTTTGCAGCATGGTTCAACGAAGATCTTGCAATCGATGCGTCGCGGAATTACGCGCGAAAAAACAGAAGAATTGATCGCTGCTATCCGTGATAAAGTACCGGGAATCTCTTTGCGTACAACACTTATTGCCGGATATCCAGGTGAGACGAAGGCTGATTATCAAGAAATGTATGAGTTCGTGGAGCGTAGTCGTTTTGACCGTTTAGGCATTTTCACATACTCACACGAAGAGAATACACATGCCTATCTTTTGAAAGATGATGTTACGGCGAAGTTGAAAAAGAAACGCGCGGATGAAATTATGGAGCTTCAATCGGGAATTAGTTATGAATTGAATCAATTGCGTGTTGGTCAAACGATGAAAGTCTTATTCGATCGCGCTGAGGGTGATTTCTTTATTGGTCGAACAGAATTCGATTCTCCAGAAGTGGATAACGAGGTCTTGATTAAAAAGGCAGATGGCTTTGTGCGTATCGGTGATTTTTCAAATGTATTGATTACTTCCGCGGATCACTATGATCTTTATGGAAAATTGATTTAATCTTCAATATTATGGGAATAAGAAAACTAAAGTACCTCACTATTTTTTTGTTGCCCATCACGGTTAGTGTGGCCTTCCTTTTTCATGGTATGCTGACTTTTTTGCCATTACTTGTATTTTTCGTGGCTGTGCCTGTATTGGAACATTTCTTGCCTCCTGCGGTAGACAATATTTCAGATTCTGATCGTATTATAGCCCTAAAAGATCCTTTTTATGATGTGTTGATTTATGCCATGGTTCCGCTTCAACTGGGGTTTATTTTCTGGTATCTCGTGATGTTTAATGAAATGGATACAACCATAGATTTAATTGGTCGAACCATTGCTTTGGGAATTATGTGTGGTGTGATTGGCATCAATGTCGGTCATGAGCTGGGACATCGATTAAATCGTGGAGAACAGTTTCTTGGTGAGATACTATTGCTCACATCCCTGGAAAATCATTTCTTGCCTTATCATAATCGCGGACATCATACCAATGTAGCGACACCAAGTGATCCTGCAACAGCGCGAAAGAATGAGCCTGTGTATGTGTTTTGGTTTCGGTCACATTTCGGCAGTTATGCGCAAGCCTGGCAAATCGAATGTCAACGTATGTCGATCTTGGGCAAGTGGAAATTCAGCCTTTTCAATCGAATGGTCAATTATACGATTGCGCAAATTGCCGTTTTGCTCGGTATTTTCTTCTTCTTGGGATTTTTTGCAATGCTTGGGTTTTTCGCTGCGGCAGTCTTTGGCATCCTGCTTCTTGAAACTGTGAACTACATTGAGCATTACGGCTTATTGCGTAAGCAACGTGAAAATGGAACCTATGAAAGTGTCAAACGCATTCATTCATGGAATTCAAATCACGTTATTGGACGAGTGGTCTTGTTTGAATTAAGCCGCCATTCAGACCATCATTTCAAAGCCGATAGGCCTTACCAACTGCTTGAAAATCATGACGAATCTCCTGTGATGCCTACGGGTTATCCCGGTATGATGCTCTTGTCTCTTGTTCCACCCCTGTTTTTTCAAGTGATGAACAAACGAATCTCATCCCAACAGGCAGGGAATTAGTGCTTATTTCTTGGATGGAATGACACGATGGCGTCGTGTAAAAATCTTTGGTCCAAGTGGGTGTAGATTTCCGTTGTTGTTATGGATTCATGTCCAAGCATTTCTTGCACTGCACGTAAATTGGCTCCTCCTTCAATCATGTGTGTAGCAAAGGAATGACGAAAGGTATGCGGAGAAATCGATTTGGTGAGTCCTATGGCTGCGGAAAGGTCTTTTATGATAGTGAAAATCATCACACGGGTTAACTTAGAGCCACGGCGGTTCAAGAACACAACATTCTCGTTCCCTGTTTGAATATGTTGATGACGGCGAATGTGGTCGTTGTAAATGCCAATTTCTTTTTCGACACTCTTGCTCACAGGTACTAGTCGCTCTTTATTTCCTTTTCCGATGACGCGAATAAATCCTTCCTCAAAATACAAATCAGAAAAGCGTAGGTTAACAAGTTCACTCACACGCAGCCCACAACTGTATAGCGTTTCAATGATTGCGCGGTTTCGGTGACCTTCATTCTTGGATAAATCAACAGCAGCCATCAAGCGATCGATTTCTTCTATGGTCAATACCTCGGGTAGTTTTCGTCCTAGTTTCGGCATCTCCAAAAGCTCACTCGGATCATCTTTGATGATGTCTTCAATGAGCATGAACATGAAGAATTGTTTCGTACCGCTGATGATGCGCGCTTGGGATCGAGCACTCAGCCCTAGATCGTACAATTCGGCAATAAACTCTTTCAAGTGAGCATATTGAATGTCTTGCGGGAGAATATTTCGTGCTTCAGAAAAGTCACGCAACTTGCTCACATCATTCTGATAGGCAAAAATGGAGTTATCGGCCAATCCTTTTTCTATTTTCAGAAAAGAAACAAAATCCTTAATATAGCGATCCCAAACGGACATGATATGCGAATTCTAATTGTTAACGGCCCAAATTTGAATCTTCTAGGCAAACGCGAACCCCAAATATACGGGAATCAATCGTTTGAGGAGTATTTCGAGCACTTGAAAACGTTATCAAAGTCTGAAATTTCCTGTTTTCAGTCGAATGTTGAAGGGGAATTAATCAATACCTTGCAGGCATCCGATCACGACGGAATCATAGTAAATGCTGGAGGATATACCCATACGAGTGTTGCTCTTCGGGATTGTATTGCTGCGATTGAAATTCCTGTGGTTGAAGTGCATATATCGAACATTACTTCACGTGAAGAATTCCGGCATACTTCTTTGATTTCTCCTGTCGCGGCAGGATGCATTTTTGGGTTTGGAATGGATGGCTATCGATTGGCACTCCATTATTTTGAGTCGAATCGTCGTTGATTTAAGTCACTGTAGTTGGCTACTTTCTGAACATATCTCGCCCACAGTATACTTCCTTTGTAAAGTCCCGAAGCATTAAACTCCTTTGATTGCTTTTTAATTTCTTTTCGTTGCTTCATCAACGTAGGCAAGTGCTTGTACATAGCCATGTGGGCGGTAAATACGCTTGCGAGGTGTTTCCATTCTCCACGGAGCAAGAACCGAACGCCTGCGATGCCATCGAGGCAAAGACGCTGAAATAACTTTGGAAACAACCAACCGTCATGATTTTTCACCAGCATGTAAAGGCTATTCCTGAAATTGAGGTATGTTTTTTTTGGGGATAAATAGGGGAGCGTGCCACCGCCGACATGGTAGATCGTGGATGTCGGGGCAACTTTAAATGTATATCCTAATTTTTTAATTCGCCAGCACAAATCAATTTCTTCCATATGGGCGAAGAAAGCTTCGTCAAATCCGCCAACTTGGTGATAGAGTTCAGAACGAATTAACAATGCTGCACCTGTCGCCCAAAACACGTCCACTTCATCGTCGTACTGTCCTTGGTCGTGTTCAAATTTGTCAAAGATCCGACCTCGGCAAAAAGGGTAGTAATTGCGGTCAAGCATTCCACCTGAAGCACCAGCATGCTCAAACATTGTTTTATCTTGGTAAGACAATACTTTGGGTTGACAACCAGCAATATTCGGGTTTTCCATGATGCGCACCAAGGGGTCTGTCCAATTTGGAGTTACTTCAATGTCGCTGTTTAGGAGCAAATAATAATCTGCTTGAATGCGCTTAAGCGCATCATTATATCCTTTCGCAAACCCACCATTACTTTGATTGATAATGAGTTGAATACCGGGGTAGTGCCTACGAATATAATCCACCGAATCATCTGTAGAAGCATTGTCGGCAACTACAATTTTTGCGTTCCCCGAATATTCGCAGACCGAAGGAAGAAATTTTTCTAGAAAGTGTTTTCCATTCCAATTCAGAATAACGATAGCCAATTTTTTCACGCTTCAGTATTCGTTGGAATTAGTATTGTCTAAAAATATCATTGCTGTTCCCTCCCCAGTTTTGTTGCAAAAACTGATTTGGATTGTCAATGTTTCCATTGTTGGTGTTTCTTTTCGATAAGGTCTGTGGCCACGATGGATTTTTTAACTCACCAATCATGTCTGAATGAAGCAAACGATATGCATTATTTACAAGGTCTGGATTGTAGAAAACGAATCGCTTGTTGCTGAATTTTCCAATTTTGTTGTACTGCCAAATTTCGTAAGGATATTCTGTCGGCGAGGTTTCGCGCTGAACGATGTTGGTTGGCGCTCCATATTGAAGATACACACGACCGCGATCTGTTTCAAATCCTTCCTGAAAGTTATTCGAGTATAATCTTTCCACGAGCTGAACTTGCTCTTTATATTGGAGCCAAGAATCGTATGCAGCGTTAGGAGCAGTTTTCAACCAAAATGCTTGGATGTGCCTGCGCTCTTGTTCTCGGTCTTTCAACTTCAGAACTGCGATAATGTTTTTAATCTCCGCAGGTTTTGCAATCGGAATTAAACTCTCCAAATAGAAGGACACAGAGTCATTTGTAATGGAAGCTTGAAAAGCGGGATCGATCACCATGTTTTCAATGGTCCAAGGGATGTCTAGGTCATTGCTGCGCTCAAACACATATTGCTGGGTTGAAAGTTCAGTGAGGCTGCGCGAGAGCAAAGTGTAGTTTAATGCATATTTACCCGTAGGGAGTAGGTTAATGTCGACCTTGCGCAAAATTGGCAGAACATTGGTCGTTGTATGTCTTGTGAATGTCGTGAATTCAGGCAATTCAGCGCCTGTTTCCATGTTTATTAAACTTTGTTTTAACCCACAAACCGTATCTTCCAATTGATTGGTGTTGTACACTTCAAGGTAAACAGGGATAATACTTAGTTCTGTTGGATAAAAAGTAGATAAGCGCGGGATAATGTTGATTCCTGATTTGTAAAAAACGGAACCTTCTTCACCTTTGTAAGCAAATTCAGCTACTTCGATATCTGAAATGGATATCGCTGTTGACAAATCTTCAATCAAGACGGGAACAGAAGCTTTTAGTGGTGTATTTTCAGTGTTAAGATCAGAGAGTTCAATGTTGAGAATGTATTTCCCTGGAGCAAGCGCAAAACGTTTTAAATCGAAGAAATCTTCGACGATGCTATCCTTCATTATAGGCGATTGCAGACGATAAGCATCGGAAGCAACGGTATTAGTGCCATCGGTCACATTCAATTTAATGGCTAAATCGCCTTGAAGTCCGCCTTCTACACCTTTGTATTTCACCGAAGAAGCAGCGAATTGAAAGTATATTTCAATGTAATTGCCGATTTCAGGCGCATAGAATTGCTTCGTATCCAAATAGGCTTTAAGCTTTTGCTCTTGGGATTGCCCACCAAAAGAAATAAGTACTGATAAAACAAAGAAAATAACTGATCGTAAAAGCATAGTGTGAAATTACAGCTTAAAAGTACGAAAAGGAAGTGAGTTGTTTAATTATGAAATACGAATTTGGTGGCTGAGGTGCGATAGCAGACTCGAAGCCACGAGTTATGAGTTACGAGTTAAGTCAAAACTTCTGTAGAAATCAAGTCTTAACATCTTGAAATCTTAACATCTTGATGTCCCTTGGCCTTCGAAGCTCAAAGAGCGAAGAAGGTCTTTGTCTTTTAGCGCAGCGGTCTTTTGTCTTTTAGTCAGCCGCGGCTGACGGGTCTTATGTCTTATTTCGCCATTTTCGTTCAAGCGTTGCTTGACTCAATGTAGGGATTATTTCATGAGCCCTAGTTGAGGACGTTACTCTTCGAAGAAAGATCAAGTCTTACAGCGCAGCGGATCTTTTGTCTTTTAGCGCAGCGGTCTATTGTCCTTAAAATGTAGGGATTATTTCATGATCCCTAGTTGGGGACGTTACTCAAAACAAACAAATGCGTTCGTACCGACCGCCCATTTGTTATTTACTGCCATTTTCACTCAAGCGATGCTTGGCTCAATGTCTGTAAATAACAAATGCCCCATAAAAATGGGGCATTTGTTTGTTTTGGCGGAGAGTGAGGGATTCGAACCCCCGGAACCTCTCAGTTCAACAGTTTTCAAGACTGCCGCAATCGACCACTCTGCCAACTCTCCGGGGCAAAAGTAGTAATACTTTGAAGATTGGCAAGTGAATGGCAAAAAAAAAATCCCATGCGAACATGGGATTTTTCAAAAAGCGAGGCTTTTATTATTTCATAATAACGACTTGCTGGCGTGATCCGTTTAAGTCGATTACGTACATCCCAGCGCTCATTCCTGTGATATTGATGGCTTGTGTTCCAGCTTGACGATCCAAAGTAAGTAATTCTTCACCAATCAAGTTAAACATGCGAATTGTACCGTCCATTATTTCAGAATTCAAATAGAATTGTGTAGTACCTGGATTCGGGTAAACGATGAATGCCGTTTCATTCAATTCATTGACACCAAGGTCACAGATTGGTTCGTAAACCACACCTGGTGATCCATCAGGACATCCCGCGAACCAGTTTGTTGGCTCACACATCAATCCTGTGCTACTCAACAATTCGAGTGTTTTACCAAGTCCGTTTGGTTCTTGCGGCCAAGGAGTTGTATAGTCGTAATTTACCGAGAAACGAATTTTCCCTGTTTCGTCATATAGTAATACACCATCATTTGCACCAAGAGCAATTTGCGTAGGGCCGTTCACATTCACTACATCTGGGTGGATGTTGTTGAAGGTAATCATATCTTTCGCTGCTACAAGGTATCCTCCAGCAGGCAATATAGTACCTGAAGGGAATGTGTACGGTGTCAACCAGCTGTCATCAGTGATTGTCCAACCAGACAAATTCAAGTCCGTTGATAATGTAGAATGAATTTCGAACCAGTCACCAGCGTCTGATGTTGGAGCTGATTTGTAGTTGATTTCAGAGATGATAATGGAGGAGTCACATGGGAAATAGGCTACTCCCGGAGATCCAGCAACACATCCAGCAAACCAGTCATTTGGATTGTTTTGAGATGCTGGTGCACCATCGAATTCCAATGAACGACCGTATCCATCAACACCAAGCGGCCATGGTGAAGCAGTGCTGTAAGTCGCTTGCTTTATTACTGAACCGTTCTGGTTGTATATAAAAATTGTTTCCGAGTTATTGCTCAGGTTGAATCCAAGAGGACCAATAAAGTTAGTAACTGCAGGATATTGTTGACGGAATGCGGCTGTATCTGATACCACAACAAGACGTCCATCAGCAGGTAAAATCGTATTGAAGGGGATTGTGAAAGTATGGAAGTAAGAGCTATCCTTCACGGTCATTCCACCAATATTCAAATCGACACTTGTGGTGTTATGCAATTCAAACCAATCACCACCATCAATCGTGTTCTCGGCATTCGGCATAATTTCAGAAATTTCCAGTGGATCTGTAATTGTTGAACCTGTAAACCACGCTGTAAATGCTGAGTTTACAGTTGGAGTGATATCCAACATGGCGTTGTAGTTGTTTGAACCAAACATTGAATTTGGAGACCAGTGGTCAAATGTGTAACCCGGATTCGCAATCGCTGTAATTTTTACTGGTACCCCTTTGAAGTAAACTCCATTCCAAGGATATTCAATTTCAGATGGCTCAATCGTTGAGATATGGATACGTCCAGCACCCGCAGGTTGAACATCAAGGGTGTAAGTCACTTGACCAGTCAATGTAAAGAATGATTGTACCACGTTCCGTGCACCAGCAATACGGTTTGAATTCCATGTCAACATGTTATTCATCACATTATTGAAATTTGTCATGTTTCCGCTCCAACGTGTGTGGTGTCTTGGAATCCATGGAGCCACTTCATTCAACATTGAATTCCCCATGCTTTGAACTTTATTTTGTTGCCAAATCGTGTTGATCAAATCGGCATAACGGTCAATAAAGTACACTTTGAACTGCGGATTCGCCAATAGTTTTGCACAAATAGCATCCATGTGAATAGTGGGGTTATTTGTCGCTTGAACCAAGAAGTTGTCGTTCGCAGTAGCACCGTACAAACCATATCCGAAGTCAAGGTCCATCAAGAGCATTCTCCATTTTTTTCCAGGTACATGCCAATACTTAATATTGTTTGGTTGACCATTACTCCAGTCACCATTTCCATAATACGTTTCGGTAATGATGTAATCTGCGAAGTTCTCAAGGTCGATCAATGAATCAGCCAAATCATAGAATGTTGGGCTCAATGGATCAGCAGAGGTAATTGCATTGTACATCGGCCAGAAATTATCCATTGTACCATCGTTTGCTTCAAATGCCATATAGTTTTCGGTCAAAACAGAAGCACTGTCCGAAGGCAGGTCGTGATTATTTTCTACCCAATCGTTATTCAATGTTTCTCTGAGCTCGTATTCACCGAAGTATTCACCATTTAGAAACA
The DNA here is from genome assembly GCA_040379705.1 of Crocinitomicaceae bacterium. Classification (GTDB taxonomy): domain Bacteria; phylum Bacteroidota; class Bacteroidia; order Flavobacteriales_D; family Crocinitomicaceae; genus M0103. The sequence continues at coordinate 4,899 of JBEIKR010000012.1, read as the reverse complement.
CGATTACCGGTGTATATCCCATATAGTCGGTATGTGTAGTGCGTGTTAAACGCTGCATGAAAGCATCTCTCATGCGTGTTCCACCGTAATCATTACCGCCGTTACGAAGATTGAAATCTTTGTATTGACCGATAAAAGACTTGTCTGGAATCAAAGGATAAACAATTTTGTTCATTCCATAATCATCACGACATTTCACACGGAAACTTTTCTGTGGTTGAGCACGTGACCATCCACCGTGGATTTTCAATCCAATTGCTCCTTCAAATTTTTGAGTACTATCTGTCGCAATATATTCAATGTATGAATAACGCTCCCAGTCTTCCCAGAAGTTCGCACCGAAGTAAGGGTAGTTCGTGTTGTAGTCTGGAGGACCTAGAACATAGATACCTGTTTGTGTATCATACAAATTCAATGAATCCGTTGAAATAGAGATTACAGGAAGCCCAACATACGCTTCGTTAATTACGAATGAGTTTTTTTCCACTAGGCTTGGTAATGTTGCACCTGATGGGTCAAAACAACGCGCTGAAAGTACTTTCGTTGCTGGAATCTGAATAGAGTCGGTATACAATGGAGATGTAGCCGTTGGGATTCCTCCATTCAAGGTGTAGCGAATCTCAACATTCGGTTGATCTGTTGTTATAGCAACCTTAAATCCAGTGGCATAAATTCCTGCTGGTTTTGAAAACACAGGTTTATTAAGTACCACATCGAAACACGAAGCGCTATTTAAGGCACCTGGAGTCGGTGTTGGGCTAATGCACCACGCTGACCCTGTCCAATTGTTTGAGTGATTCAAAGGCGTTTGCGTCAATGCAACATTCGACAATGTCACACCTGCAGCATTGGTCAATACCAAGTTATCACCTGAGTTGATTTTAAAGTTTGTATGCCAAGCGGTTGATGCATTTAGGTTCATCCAAGGCAAAGTAGGAGAGAAGTTAACTGCCGAAGATAAAAAACCTGCCGATAAATAGGCGTTACTGGTTAAGTCTGTCGATGTAGCTGTAGTATTGTGCACCTGAATTGCCAAAACATTCTCCCCAGCGACGAGCAACGTAGAAAAAACGGAATAAGGGATTTCAAAATCATCGATGACCATCCCTTGATAACCTAAAGCTTCGTGACTTGAAGCCAATGTATTGAAAGGGGTCAATGTGCCTGTAGTTCCGAGGTTGGCACGTGCAATTTCTACTCCATTCAAATACGCGACAAATCCGTCGTCGTAGTCCATATGCAGAATCAAACGTTGGATATCAGCAACATCGGTTAGAGTAAATGACCGGCGTAAATAAACACTAGTAGATGTGGCGACTGTTGTTCCATCATCTCCGTCGCCAAATCCGATACCTCCAGCACCTGTTAACCAGCCTGTCAATGTCGCTCCAGGGAGTCTCCATGCGGCGGCAGGTTCTGCTGTTGGGATTATGTATGACCAAGTTTGATTGGCTAAAATGATGCTTTCATAATGGTCAATTGTTGGAATTCGATTCTTCCCTGAGGCAAAAATGTACTTGTGTTCACCTGCAGCAAGGGTGTAGTTAGGACAAACCCACTTATATGGCTGTCCTGGGTCATCACTTAAACCAAAGCCTGTGATATCCACTGGGGCTCCGGATAGATTTCGGATTTCGAACCAATCCTCATAAGAGTTGTCCTCATCTGCAATGACAGAAATGTTGGCGATGCAAGTCTCACTTAATTCTACTTGTGAAAAACCAAGAAAGGAGAGACTGAAAAATGCGGAGAATAAGATTTTAGTTTTCATGGCGCTAAATAACAAAATTTTCAATTAAGATGTTAAGAAATTGTCAATAAAATTGATGATTGAAATCACCATATTCTTTACCAAATAAATAATTAACTAATAATCGCAGGACTTAATGCGTCGGAAAACCAAGAAATAATCTGGAAAAAAGCGAAATTTACAGCGATGAACGAAAAATCACTGAAATCTGCCTTAATCTTTATCCTGATAACCATCTGTATCGATTCTATTGGGATCGGAATCATTATTCCATCATTTCCATCGCTGATCTCTGAAACGGCACATGTCGAAATGAAAGATTCGGCGATGTATTTTGGTTGGGTCATGGGTATTTACGCGTTCATGCAGTTTCTGTTTTCACCGCTTATCGGAAATTTAAGTGACCGTTTTGGTCGTCGTCCGGTATTACTTATTTCTGTTTTTGGGATGGGTTTGGATTTTCTCGTGATGTATTTTGCGCCGGATTTATTTTGGTTGGTAATCGGGCGCGCCATCTCTGGGATTTTTGGCGCGAGCTTTACGACTGCGGCGGCTTATATATCGGACGTGTCAACACCTGAAACCACCGCCCGAAATTTTGGTTTAATCGGCGCTGCCTTTGGAATTGGCTTTGTCATAGGTCCTGCAATTGGTGGTTTGCTTTCCGACTTTGGCTCTCGAGCACCATTTCTTGTGGCTTCGATTTTTTCCCTACTCAATTTCTTGTTCGGTTTCTTTGTGCTTAAGGAGTCATTGCCCCAAGATCAACGCAGAAAATTTGAGATTAAACGGTCAAATCCCCTAGGAGCCTTCAAACAGATGGCACGATTCAAGGAGTTGAAATACCTCTTCGTCGTTACTTTTTTAGTCATGCTTGCCAATGTGGCATTGCACAATACATGGAATTATTTCACGATGGAAAAATTCTCATGGTCGAAGAAAGATGTTGGCTATAGCCTCGCGTTTGTAGGTGTCTGTTTTGGTGTTGTTCAAGGTGCACTATCAGGGTATTTTACGCGGGTTTTGGGTGAGAAAAAAACGGCATTCTTTGGAATTTTCACTGTAATTATCGTGATGGCTGGAATTTCTATGGTGCCGTACGGTTGGATGTTGTATCTCATCATGTTGCCATATTCTTTTTCTGGGATTATCGACCCAGCGATTCGCACCATAGTAAGTGCTGGAACGCCACAAAATGAGCAGGGTGAATTACAAGGAGTATTCACGAGCATTATGAGTTTGGCTGAAATTGTTGGACCTCCCTTTTTTATGTGGATTTATTCTACATCGCGGCATGAAGCTCCAAACGAATGGTGGGGATTTGGATTAGCTTTTTTAGTCGCTTCATTCATTGCAATTATTGCCTTAATATTCTTGTGGTGGTCGCTGCGAAATTTTAAGGGAGAACAAAAAAATATCGATGCGACCACGTCATCAAACACGTTTTCGGATGGAGAATAAATTGGCCTATCTCTGTAGCTCATTAAGTTGGGGGGGACTCGAAATGAATCAGTTGAGAAATGCTTTATGGATGAAAGATCGTGGTCATGCCGTGGTATTTTTCGGTGTAAAAGATTCTCCAGCACTAAATGCAGCGATGGCGGCAGGACTGCGCACCATTGAAATAGTTCGCCACAAGAAATATTATGATTTTAAGGCGGGTAAGGCGCTTGCTAAGTTGCTTGATAATCAGGCCATCACTCATTTAATTCTTCGAGATACACGCGACATGAGTGTTTCGGTTATTGCTAAACGTCATTGTGGGCACCCTATTCATTTGTCTTACTTTATGGAGATGCAGCTGGGAGTGAAAAAGACCCATTTTTTGCATACACTCCGTTATGGATATTTTGATTTGTGGTCTTGTCCCTTGAACTGGTTAGCTGATCAGGTAAGAACGATGACAAGGTTTTCCAAGGATAAAATTGTCGTTATTCCGTCTGGATTAGAATTGGCGAAGGCGACTTCACAGTTAACTAAATCCGAGGCCCGGTCGGAGATGAATCTCCCATTGGACAAAGATATCTTTGGTTTGGTGGGACGCTTTGATGCGCAAAAAGGCCAGCTTTTGTTATTGCAAGCGCTCGTGCTGACTAAGAATACGAAGAGTGCCGTATGCCTTTTAGGGGAACCGACAATCGGTGAGGGGGAAGCATATGCTCGACAGATTACAGCATTTATAGAAGACAATAATCTTCAAGATCGCGTATTTATCCGGCCTTTTCGTTCGGATGTTTCTACCTTTTTTCGCGCTGTTGATGCTTTCGTGATGGCGTCTAAAGCAGAGACATTTGGAATGGTGACAATCGAATCTATGGCATGTGGCACTCCAATATTGGCAAGCAATGCAGGGGGTAGTCCAGAGATATTAGAGTTTGGAAAAATGGGGACACTCTTTACACCGATGGACGCACAATCACTCGCTGATGCGATGATTCACTTTTGTAACGACCCCAGCAAAATTTCAAACGAGACGCTTATTCAATCCGCACAGCAGTATGACCATACGAAGGTTTGTTCAGCAGTTGAAGGCGCGTTGGGACTGGGTAGTTAATTACGAGTTGCGAATTACGAGTTGCGAATTTGGTGGCTGATGTGCGATAGCAGCCTCGAAGCAATTAGTTTATAATTGAATTTGATGCCTACGGCAATTTGATCTTAGCAGAATTTGATTATGACGGAATTCAGTGTGTAAGCAACGTCTTTCAGTGCAGCGGGACTTTGTTCTTTGTCTTTGTTCTTACTTAGTTCTTCTCCTGAAGTACGAGTACAATTTTATTGAAGTCAGCGGCAGCATTCATTGTTTTCTCATACAATGGATAATCTTCAACAGAAAAGAAGTATGAATTATACCATTCTTTTACGGTGACGATAATTTGATTTCCTTTCACTTCATAACTTGATGTAAATCCAATCGTTCCGCTTTCAGGTCTATAGTTGACTTTTAAGTCCTGAAGGTTTTTTGCTTGAAAGCCTTCTGGAATGTTAATGACGATGGTTCGATTGTACCCTCTGGTATATTGCGCATCAACAGGCAATTTACGTTCCGCCTCATTGTACATTTCTGCTTGTGGACCGATAAGCATTCCAACTTTTAGTAGGATATTGTTGCCAGCACGCTCAACAAACGCAGGAGAAATTACGGTGGC
>JBEIKR010000011.1:0-35028 GCA_040379705.1 Crocinitomicaceae bacterium | reverse complement strand
TTAACGCTTCCTTCAACACCTCCTTGCTTTGAATATCTAGGTGATTCGTAGGTTCATCGAGAATCAAGAAATTCGAAGGACTCAACAACAATTGACACAAGGCCAAACGAGTTCGTTCACCACCAGATAAAACCCCCACTTTCTTATCGACATCCTCTCCAGAAAACAAGAAAGCACCTAGTATACTTCTCAAGTCGCGTTTGATTCCTCCCGTTGCGGCATATTCTACGATCTCAAGTACCGTTTTATTGGTGTCGATCTTTTCCGCTTGATCTTGTGCGAAGTAGGTGATGTTCACATTATGTCCTAAATTGACTTTTCCTTCCCCATCTAACTTGTCCAAAATTCGTTTGAGTAAGGTCGATTTACCCACACCATTTGGTCCGAGTAAAGCAATCTTTTCCCCTCGACCAACTGTGAGATTCGTACTGTGAAACAAAAGCTTGTCACCGAAAGATTTACCCAAGTTATCCATTTCCAACACCCACCTCCCCGGTTGAACAGAAAGTGGAAATGCTATTTTCATTTTAGCAACAGTATCGTTCTCTACCTCGATACGCTCTGTTTTATCTAGCTTCTTGATGAGTGACTGAGCAAACGCTGCTTTATTCTTTTTCGCTCGGAATTTATCGATGAGCTCTTCGGCATGTTTGATATCCTTATCCTGTTGTTTTTTCGCAGATTCTAGACGTTCTTTCTCTTCGGCACGAACGACCTTATACTTTGAATACGCAAAAGGGAAATCAAAGATTTTACCGAGACTAATTTCAAGTGTACGCTTTGTGACATTGTCCAAGAACAATCTGTCGTGAGAGATGAGAATGACTGCACCCTCGAAACGTTGAAGATAGGTTTCCAGCCAACTAATGGAAATTATATCCAAATGGTTTGTTGGTTCATCGAGTAAAAGTACATCTGGTCGATTCACAAGAATCCGAGCCAATTCAGCACGCATTTGCCATCCTCCGGAAAATGTACTCAACTCACGTTGTATCTCATCAGAAGAAAACCCAAGACCAGATAGTGTGGTCATGATTTTCTCTTCCCATTGGAACCCTTCATTCAAATTAAACGAATGATTCAATTCATTCACTTGGTCAAGCAATGCGGCATAGCCATCCGACTCATAATCGACACGAACAGTCAACTGATGATTCACATCATCGATTTGCGTTCGAAGTTCGTTTAAGGTCGCATTGGAATAAAACAAAAAATCAAACACTGTTTGCGAGGTATCAATTCGAATATCTTGTGATAGATATCCAACGGTACAATCCTTCGGTTTATGGATATTGCCTTCGGATGGCTTTTGGGTGCCCGAGATTAATTTAAGAAGCGTAGATTTTCCTGCACCATTTTTTCCAACCAGTCCTACCTTGTCACCTCGATTGATTTGCAGGCTGACATCCTTGAACAGATACCCTTGAGGAAGAAAGACCCCTAACTTTTCTAAATTAATCATGCGGCAAAGATACAATAGCTATCGCGCATAACAAGAAATGGCAAGAAACAACTTAGGAAATTTTATCGCAAAAAAAAGCCCCGTCACAATGACGGGGCTTTTGGTATTTCATGTTAGAAACTCCAAACATCGTGTTCGATAATTCGAATTTCTTCTTTGATCTTTTCTGATTCCATGAGTGCATCCACACCTAAACGGTACGATTCAATTTCACGGTCAAATGCATTACTTTCTTTATAAATAGTACTTGTAAAACGACGTTTCCAGAATAAATCATCGAAACTCATCCATTGTGCATCATTCTGTTCATTGTACACGAAGTAGTTATTGAAAACAAAACGGCACTGTGGGAAATATAACCAAAACAATTCTTTGTATTTACCTCCTACTTTACCACCTTCATAAATTACTGGTGCAATTCCTAGAATGCGTACATCCAATACAGAGCGCTCTTTATCAATGAACCAATCCTCCTTAATTCGGTATTGTACAATTTCTTGTGACAAAATAGGAAACTTCTCTTGAACGAAAATTGGCGGCGGACTAACTTCCTCACCGGTGATTGGGTCGTAAGAAACCGAGTCTGTTCCAGGTGTCAACTTCGATTGCACTGGTTGATATTCACCTTTTCCTAAGAAATTCAAGTAACCATCCACACTACTTCTGTATTGAGGATCTGTTTCATAATTCAACCCTGGCTGAGGACGAAGTGGATACTTAAATTGATCACCATCTTTCGGGCCTTCACCAAAAACGTCCGATGGATTCTTTGGTTCAAAAATCTCCAACTGTCCGGTTAACACATGGTGCTTAATCACCGTCCATAGGCTCCATCGAGTCGAATTCTTTATCCAATTTGAATCCAAGTCGTAGTAATCAAATGGATAGTAAAGTGGCAAATTCATTTTTTCTCTTAAATCAATAAAAGACCAAACGCGCTTGCTCCAAATCACGTCCGCTTCACGCACATACTCATAAGGAATCATTCGTTTTGTTGGAATATGTGTAGAAATATACACACCATCCACCACGCCACTTTCTGGATTCACATTAACGGGCCCTCCATTAATCTCCTCAAATTGAGCACTGGCCGTTCCGATGAACGCTAGGGCAAAAAAGATTAAAAAGTTCAACTTCATAATTTCTAATTTTTGAAAAATACTATTTCGGACCAATTCAATATTACAGTTTAATACCAGATGTTGCTGTTTTATTCTTCACCCCTGTACCTGAATACACACAAGAGAAAGAAACTACAGATCCAGCTGGCGCCGCTTTCAAATACTTCAACGCTTCCGCACTCAAAGTGCTTCCCGTTCCTGTAATTGTTTTAGGTGCACCTGGGATACTCATAGCCCACTGGGTAATGGTAAACGACGCTTTTGTCAATGGGCTATCTACATATTTCGCAGTCAATTGAGACGCTTGACGATTTGTTGAACTTGCTTTATCACCATCAGTCAACTGGCCCCAGAAAATTTCTGCTTTTGGCATTGGACGCACTTGAAATTCAAATTTACCCAAGTTAACCGTTTTATTTGTAGCTGAGGATTTACCAGATACAGAAATCGTTGCTGTTTTGGCTCCTGTTGGAGTTGCAATCCATTGATTTCCTTGTTTTCTCAAATCAACTCCAGTACCCTGAACAACCGTTTGATCATATCCTGACGCTACAGCCTCAACAAGATTTGGATATCCACGGTACAACACGCGCATTTCAGGCAAAGCCACAGTACCTTGTGGTTTCATGATGGTAATTTTCTTCTCCCAATTTTCTGTCTTAGGAATACCGAATTTATTACGAATCGTTACAGTACCTTTCAACACCATTTCTGAGCTTCCTGAAGCTTTCATTTTAATGATTCCTTTTCCGTCTTTCGTTTCAGATACAGAAGCACCTTGAACAGTTACTTCCGGTTGACGATCAGAGTCAAACGCGGCCATCAAGACCTCGATTTGAACCTCGTCCCCACTGTTCGCCACTTCAGGACCATAGGCCAAGGCCAAAATCTTGTTGAATGAATATTCACCTCCACCAACACGTGCACGAATCAAAGCGATAGCGTCCGCACGAGCTGTTAAGATTTCCTTTTGCATCGATGACAATGAAGCAATCGCTGCTACTGAAGGTGAGTGGTCAAACGTTTTCCCTATCCAGTGAATTCCTTTGATCTCTTTCGAATCAACGCGTTCTCTTTTGGTTAAAGATGCATAGATTTTCTTAATTGCTTCTTTATCCTCTTGATTCACATTTGACGCAGCAATGGATTTATCGATTTTTGCATTCAAGTCTTCGAAATTCTTGAATTCATTGATTGCTGGTGCTTTGAAAAAGTAGGCTTTCTTGCCTTTTTCAGGCATCCAAGAGCTCGCAATCTTTTCAGTCAATTCCTTGCGGAAATCATTATACGTTTTCCACAATGCCATTCCTTTTCCGTTCGCCTTTGGGTTTTGGATTTCTTCTCCGATCATGATTTCCATCACTTCATCGTACTTATCCATACCTGCAACATGCTCGAGGTGCATGCGTGTAGGACGCAAAGGATCCGCCTTCGAATACGGCTTAAAAATAATGCTCGTTTCTTTACCTATTGACTTCACATCTTCTTGACATTTCGTCAAGATTTCAATTTTGATGTCGTCGATAAACTTGATACGCTCAGCGGTCATTTTATCGATATCTTCAACAATCTTAAGGTAATATTGCGCCTTTTTTTGTGCTTCTGGCACAGATTTATCTAAGGCTGTCTCAGCCAACTGGGATTTCTTTTCAAATCCACGTTGGTATTCATTCTCATTTGAAATCTGAATATTCTCTTCGATTGCAACAAATGCATCAAGAATAGATTTCGATACGTTAAGGGCCAAAAGTGCGGTAAGTACAAGGTACATCATACCGATCATCTTCTGCCTAGGGGTTTCTTTTCCTCCTGCCATGATTAATTAATTTTTATTGGTTTGCAATAAACTTAATGTTCAACAACTTAAAAGTAACAATGAATGTTAACCTCTTGTTATCGTCATAGCTTTCAGCATATTTCCATACACGTTGTTAAGATCCGTAAGGTTCTTAGACAACATTGCCATGTTCTCTTTGTATAGGCGAGTATCTTCTGCTGAATCAGAAAGATTTTTCATCATTTCAGTTACTTGCGCTTGGAATTTCTCAGTAGCCTCAAGGTGAGAAGAAGATCCTTTCAACTGCAATTCATACACGTTGTTAAGTGCAGCAAGGTTTTTAGAAACTTTTTGCATTTGTTCACCGAATGACTCACCTTCAGCAGTGGAAGAAGTCAAACCGGCAATAGACACTGATGCACGCTCATACGCTTCAGAGAGAGATGCAACCTTTTCAGAAGCTGCCTGAAGGCTTGTTACGTATCCATCTGTTGCTGCAGCAGCAGATGTAACACCTTTAAGTTGAGCAGCGTTGTCACCCAGAGTGCGCATTCCGTCACCCAATCGTTCCAACAACGCTTTATCGATTTTTGCTTCTTCAAGCATTTTATCCATTTCCTCTGCGATACCGGATCCTCCGCGGCGACCTTTACCTCCAGCTGATTTATTTTCCAAACCTTCGTGGTGTGCATCTGCCAATTCAGGATAAACTAATTCCCATTTAACCTCTTCATGCAATGGTTCGAATGCTGAAAACATGAAGATTAAAGCCTCCGTAGAAAGACCAATAATCAACATCTCCGACGCTAACGGCCAGTGCTGAATTTTAAACAACGCCCCTACAATTACGACTGCTGCACCAAAACCATACAGCTTTGCCATAAAATTCTTCCACTTTTTTGTTCCTGTTAAGTTTTTCATTGTTTTCCTTTTTTTGGTTTTATAAATTTTACTACTTTTTATTTATTCCTAGCGAAGTTGGATGTCGCTTTGAATTTCATCGCCTCCTTCCGTAGTGAAATCTTTACCACCACGACCTAAGTGAGTCATCACATTTCTATAACCGATATACGATTTGGCTGTATCTTGATATTCGTATGTTCTTGATGCATTCTGGAGATAGAACCCAATATCCTTCCATGAACCACCGCGCAACACTTTCCGTTTTGCTGATGGCGGATCCCAATCCATCGCGTCATAGCGATAGTCGGTATTTAAATCATGTGAGAATTCATACATCGACTCATCAAATGCTGTTTCACACCATTCAGCTACGTTTCCTGCCATACAATAGAGACCCCAGTTATTCGGGTTGTATGAAAACACTTTCACCGTATGGAAACCTCCATCTTCAAAATATCTACCGCGCATTGGCTTAAAGTTCCCTAAGAAACATCCGTTACCATTTCGGATGTAAGGCCCTCCCCAAGGATATTGGGACAATGTCAAATCACCACGTGAAGCTCTTTCCCATTCCGCCTCTGTAGGCAAACGGAAGTCATTCACAAACAAATCACCCATGGCAACTAGCCAGTTATTCAACAATTGTGTTCTCCATACTGCGAATGCTTTTGCTTGAAACCATGTCACACCCACAACAGGATAATTGTCATATGCTGGATGCCAGAAGTACATGTTCGTCATTGGATCATGAAATGAATACGTGAAATCACGCACCCAACACAACGTATCCGGATACACTGAAATTTTTTCTTCAATCACAAATCGAGAGCGATCTTCATGGCCACGAATTGCATTGTTTTGTCCTTTTTTATTGAAATAACCCAAGTCCATATCTTGCCCTTGAAGTTCTTCCGTAAATGGATGCGGCTCTGGACTTAATGTACGGTGATCGTCTGAGTTTCTATTCCCATCTTTATCATAACCATCGTCTACTACTTGAACACGTCCACGCTTCGCAGCTTCTCTGTAATCGATCCAGTAGTAAGAATAAATCAATTTAGTCACATCGATTTCTCTACGCTTGTAAAATCGTTCAGTAACAGGGTAGTACATATCCGCCAAGATGGGAATAATCTCTCTATCTGCATAATCGAAACGCTTATTCCAATCCAAGGAGAATATTTCTCTATTTAAAGGACGGTCTGATGGATCTGTCTCCACAAACTCTTTCGAACCTTCATCGAAATACTCATCTGAATATGAAATATACCCTTCGGCATCGTCATCCTCGATTAGATCTGACAAATAAATTGTTTCACGCGCAATAGAATCACGCACCCACTCTACGAACTGGCGGTACTCGTTGTTCGAGATTTCCGTTTGGTCCATATAGAAAGCTTGAATAGACACAGTTTTTGCCCTCGTCTGATGAAGGAAAGGTACATCCTGGTCATTTTCTCCCATGGTATATGACCCCGCTGGGATGTACACCATGCCCAATGGGATTTCAGGTTGGTACACTGGTCTTCCCAACGCACCGGTCAGATGGCCTGTTCTTGTACTACAAGAAGCAAGTAGCGCACCTGCAAAACCAATTAACAAAAGTTTTTTCATTCTACCTCTTTTTTTTCAACTTCCGGACACCAATTTCAACTATCTACAGGATCAATCAGTATGGTTGTAACGGAACTTACCTAAACGGGGTTACAAATATTGTCATTTTTTTTTATTCTACAACCATCTTGGGTGCGCTGCCTTTGTCACTGGCGGCGGCGGAAGGAAGTAGCAATACTTCACCATGATCTCGTGTGAACCTCGAGAAACACTGAGTAATTTATTTGTTGTGATATCATAAGAGTACCCGACAGTCATGTTTTGAATCGGCATAAAACCAAGCATCAACCCAATCGCATCCACTGTACGGTAAGTCAAACCTCCATAGGCCATCCCTCTCCATAAATAACGAACATTCAAGTCTGCACTGAATTTTACTAAGTCGGTTCTCATCAACACTTGCGCATCGATATCACCACCCAAAACATCCACGAATTTCTTACCTCCCATGATGTAGTAGTGGCGAGCTGTCTGGTATGACTGTGATGCAGAACCACTCTGTAATAAAGTTTCTGATATGTGCGTTGAAGACAAACCTGCATAATAATTTTGTGCACCTTTCCAATACAACCCGAAGTTCAAGTCTAGACTCGTTGCGGCAAATCCTACGGGGAGTGAATTATCAATCGATGTTGTTGGTGGCACCCACACAGGATTCATCCCAAAGTTAATAATCCCTACTCCTACTCCAATCCCTAAGGTACCAGCAGCTCCGAGCTGAAGCGGGAACGAATAGTTCAACAATAAGTTGTTTTGACGTGAAAACCCGATCGCATCGTGGAAAAAAGAGATCCCAACACCTCCAGGAAAAAAGCGGTTCATGTTCGCCTCGATGTTTAACATCGCAGAATTTGGCGCGCCGTTAACTTTGTCCCACTGATTGCGGTACAAAGTTGTTGCACAGATACCTTCATCGATCCCCGTTTCTCCCGGATTAATACCCATTTTATTGTAGATAAAATGGGTTACAAGAGGATCCTGTTGAGCGTAAACCGATCCGTAAACGGATGATACACAAGCAAATAACACAAGTAATCTTTTCTTCATAGCAAGATTATTCTCATAAATAGTTTACATGGGACCAAGCCATAAGGCTGCCCCAATTGGCGACTAAAATAGTAATTTTTATTTAAATGAGATTTTTTTTCATTGAAAAGGTAATCGTTTGCATTCCGCAAAACGTCTTTTCATCATGATAATTTCTGATATGTCTTCCACCAAAGGTCTGGTATTTCATTCTTCATCGCACGCTCATAATCCATTGCATCGCAAGGAACTAAGTGATGTCGCTCGTAGTTACTTCCTTTTTGTGGAGGATAAGGCACCTCCATCCACCAGCGTTCTGACCGATGACTTTTGTAGAAAATCAATTCTTCCTTAAAGTCATTGATTTGGACACTAAACCGCACATAGTCGCGCTTGCTGCCAATTGGAAAATCACCTTTGCGTTGAGACACGCCATCTATAAAGTACCACAACACCTGCGCCATTAACGCAGAAGCACTTCCCGCTTCGAATTCTGGATAATAATTGAAGACACCCATTGCCGTCAACTTATCACTTATCCCTGCATATTTAGCGATTTGGCAAATTTGATCTCCGTAAAAGCCATTTGGCGAGGTGTACCAGGGCTCACGAAGCTCTGATCCGCGTATGCTTGAGAAATCGATGGACAGAAAGTCTGAATTGCGCAAATGTGGTTCTGCAATTCTAAAGTTGGCATTGTATTCTCCCAAACGGCAGATATCAAAATACAATTTGTCAAATAAGTCAAATTCCTCACGGGACACAAAAGGCGCCTGAACACCTATATTCGCATGATTGAATAAATAGCATGGGCGCTGCATGAGTAAATGACTCAAAAACCCTTCAGCATGTGCCTCCTCCTCTGGAGACCCGAGATCTAATGCATAGTCAACTGAGCAGCTGTTCACAATTTGCTCTAAGGATTCGTACCCTTTATACATGGCAATGGTTAAATCTTGACTTCCTCCCACGAGCAATGGGATTACTCCATGTTTGACGCATTCCCCTACAATTTGCGAAACTGCAAAGTAGGTATCTGTAAGTGTGGCCCCGGGCAAAACATTTCCCAAATCATACATTGGCATATCCCAACCAACCCCAAGATGCAATGAATATAAAAAATACCGGAATTGCTCTGCATTATGTGGACATGCTTTGCGATCACCGCGATATTCAGGAACATGAAAAAAAGCGATTCCACCTTTTTTCAATTCAGGAAAATTCCTCGTTGTTGTGTATGAATTGATGACGCTTCCGATCTGGTTCGCGCGAAAGGAATCCCCACTTTCAAGCGGTGACAAATAGATCGAAAGGTCTTTCATTGATTTTTTTGTTTCAAATCTAACTGAAAGCAAGGACCATCTATTGGACCATCTTAAAAAGTATTAAAGAATAAAAAGTGAATAACTGAATAAAGATGGCAGCCTTACTTCTTTTTTGCTCCTTTTTTAGGCGCTGTCTTTTGGTTTGCTGCAATATCCAAACATTCTTCCAATGTCAATGTTTCAGGAACTGAACCTTTTGGTAGTTTGAAATTATCCTTTCCAATTTTCAAATAGGCGCCATATCGGCCATTCAATAATTGCACATCATCTCGGCCATCAAATGTTTTAATCATTTTATTGGCTTCATCTTCTTTTTTCGCTGCGATAATTTCAAGTGCACGTTCAAGGGTAATCGACATTGGATCTTCTCCTTTCGGGATTGACACAAACATCTTACCGAATTGCACATAGGGACCAAAACGCCCTACATTCGCACGGATTGATTGCCCTTCCAATTCTCCTAATACACGAGGCAACTTAAACAATTCAAGGGCATCTTCGAGCGTGACCGTAGAAATAGATTGCTCTTTTCGCAATGAGGCAAACGTTGGTTTTTCTCCATCAACCTGTTCATCTCCGATTTGAATCATGGGTCCGAAACGGCCAATTCGTGCAATCACATTTTTACCTGAAACGGGATGTTGCCCCAAGTGTCTTTCCCCCGTCACTCTGCTGGAGTTTTCGAGAGTATCTTCGACATTTTTGTGGAAGGGATTATAAAAATCGTGTAGCATTTGAGTCCAACCAATCAAACCATGCGCAATCTCATCGAATTCTTGCTCCACCTTCGCTGTGAACTGATAATCCATGATTTGCCCGAAATGTTCCGATAAAAAGTCCGTTACGAGCGAACCAATATCCGTCGGAGAGAGCTTATTTTTCTCTTTACCAGTAGTTTCTTTTCGAACTTCAGTTTGGACACTTCCATTTTTCAACGATAAAAAGGCATACTTGCGCTCCTCTCCTTCTCGCTCCATTTTTTCTACATACCCACGTTTTTGAATTGACGATATCGTTGATGCGTAGGTCGATGGTCGGCCAATGCCAAGTTCTTCCATTTTCTTCACGAGAGATGCCTCCACATAACGAGCGGGTGGACGAGTAAAACGTTCAATCGATGTGATTTCCGATACAGTTAAATTCTCTCCAACCGTTACCGCAGGCAGTAATCCATCTGTTTGTTCTTCTTCATTATCAAGATCATCGACATTTGACTCCATGTAAACACGTAAAAATCCGTCAAATCGAATGACCTCACCTTTCGCCTCAAACTTACCTGGAACTGCAGGGGTTGTGATAGAAACTGTTGTGCGTTCCAATTTAGCCAAGGCCATCTGAGAAGAGATGGCACGTTTCCAAATTAAGTCATATAAACGTTCTTCGTCGCGTTCACCAGTAATGCTATGTGTTCCAAAATCGGTTGGCCGAATGGCTTCGTGCGCCTCTTGAGCACTTGCACTTTTCGTCGTGTATTTCGTTGGACGAGAATAGTCCTCACCATACGCTCGTAAAATTTCAGCTTTCGCACCTTGAACGGCAGTATCTGATAAATTCACTGAGTCCGTTCTCATGTAGGTGATTTTTCCAGACTCATACAATTTCTGAGCGACAGTCATCGTTCGAGTCACGGAAAAACCAAGTTTCAAGCTGGCTTCCTGCTGCAATGTAGATGTAGTAAAAGGTGCTGCTGGCGTTCGTGTAGCTGGTTTTGTTTGCACATCAGCCACCGTAAATGTTGCGCCATTGCAACTTTCCAAAAAGTCTCTAGATTCCTCTTCTGACTTTAATTGAGACGAGTATTCTGTTTTCAGAACCCCTTTCTGTGCGCCAAAGATTCCATTGACACGGAAGAAATTATTTGAATTGTGTGCCTCAATTTCACGCTCACGCCCTACAATCAAACGAACAGCGACAGACTGCACACGTCCGGCAGACAAACTTGGACGTACTTTTTTCCAAAGCACTGGAGACAACTCAAAACCGACCAAGCGGTCAAGGACTCTTCGCGCCTGCTGTGCATCGACCAATTGCTTATTAATTTCACGTGGATGATCGATCGCCTTTAAAATCGCCGTTTTCGTAATCTCATTGAAAGTAATGCGTTTTGTTTCTTTTTTCGCCAGACCCAATGTTTCATATAAATGCCAAGAAATTGCTTCTCCCTCGCGGTCCTCATCCGTTGCAAGCCAAACCGTATCAGCCTCCTTGGATAATTTTTTCAGTTCAGCGACCAGTTGTTTTTTATCAGCAGATACTTCATAATTCGGTTCAAAATTGTTCTCAAGATCTATGGCCAACCCTTTCTTCGCTAAGTCGCGAACATGCCCAAAACTCGATCTCACGATATACTCTTTGCCAAGGTATCCTTCAATTGTTTTGGCTTTTGCTGGGGACTCGACTATTACAAGATTTTTTGCCATCGATGAGTGTGTTTTTTAAGGTTAATCTGAAAATCAGGAGCACAAAGTAAATTCAAATGTTCTCAATTTCCAATGACTTTTTTTTCGATACTTTCTTGTATATTATATTTAACCATAGGTTAAAGAATTTTCAAAAGAACCGATTACACCACAAACGATTTTTTCAAAGGTTTGTTCAATTCATTTTAACTGACATTTTGACATGCACGTCTTTTTGAGTATTTTTGCAGCCATTCGAATTAAAGCAACAAATGAAACCATCCACCCAAGAAGATAAAGTGATCGACGAAGGACGCCAAGGTGAAGCGGTAAAAAGCGCATCGCCAGAGAAATCAAACGGGAAGAAATTGTACGTTGAAAGTTACGGTTGTCAAATGAATTTTTCTGATAGTGAGGTGGTTGCTTCCATCATGACTTCTCAGGGGTATGAAACAACACGAAATGCAGAGGATGCTGATGTGGTATTGATCAACACATGTTCGATCCGTGAAAATGCCGAAACAAGAGTTCGTAAACGTTTAGGTGACTTCAAAAAACGGAAGGAAAGCAATCCTGACCTTGTGGTTGGAATTCTAGGATGTATGGCTGAGCGATTGAAAAAAAGCTTGCTTGAAGAGGAAAAATTAGTAGACCTCGTTGCCGGTCCTGATGCTTACCGTGATTTACCGAATCTTGTTGATGAAGTTGGAACGGGTCAAAAAGCAGTGAATGTTTTGTTGTCGCGGGATGAAACCTATGCAGACATATCCCCCGTTCGTTTGGATCAAGGTGGTGTAAGTGCTTTTGTCACCATCATGCGTGGTTGCGACAACATGTGTTCATTCTGTGTTGTTCCATTCACACGAGGACGCGAGCGTTCTAGAGACCCGCACACGATTGTCAATGAGTGCAAAGAATTGTTCAACGCTGGCTACCGTGAAGTAACGTTACTTGGGCAAAATGTCGATAGTTATCGCTGGAATTTGAGTTCAAAAGGAGAGATAAAAGACGACACACAACCAACCACCAATTTTGCACAATTAATGGAAATGGTGGCGTTGGTTTCGCCTGATTTACGCGTTCGTTTTTCTACATCCCACCCAAAAGACATGACGGATGATGTGTTGGAAATCATGGAGAAATACGAGAATATCTGTGAATACATTCACTTGCCTGTTCAATCGGGCCATACCGATGTTCTTCATCGCATGAATCGTGGGTATTCTCGCGAGTGGTATCTTGATCGAATTGATGCCATACGTCGTATCGTTACCAATTGTGCCATTTCAACAGATATCATCTCCGGATTTTGCGGAGAAACAGAGGAAGAGCATGAAGCAAGCTTAAGTTTGATGGACAATGTGCGCTACGAATATGCATACATGTTCAAGTATTCCGAACGACCAAAAACATTGGCTGAACGACGTTTTGACGACGATGTTCCCGAAGATGTAAAAGGTCGTCGTTTGATCGAAATCATCGACAAGCAAAATGCACACTCATTGACGGCAAATCAACAGGACATCGGAAAAATATATAAAATTCTGGTTGAAGGTCCATCACGACGCTCAGCAGAACAATACTGCGGTAGAAATGGCCGCAATAGTATGGTCATCTTTGATCGAAACGGGGTTGAAAAGGGTCAGTATGTCATGGTAAAAATTACCGACTGTACCTCGGCAACGCTTCTCGGAGAATACATTGAAACGTGTCCACCTGCCTAATTTCTTTGAAATGAACTTACAGCAAGTCAAGCAGCGATTTGGAATCATTGGCAATGCACCGTTATTGAATCGGGCCTTGGAGGTAGCCATTCAGGTGGCGCCCACCGATATTTCAGTTCTTGTTACTGGAGAAAGTGGCACAGGTAAAGAAATTATTCCACAAGTCATACACCACCTGAGTTCCAGAAAACATGGGGAATACATCGCGGTAAACTGCGGGGCAATTCCCGAGGGAACAATCGACTCAGAGTTGTTTGGTCACGAAAAAGGAAGTTTTACAGGTGCACATGGTAGTCGTCAGGGGTATTTTGAAGTGGCGAATGGTGGCACCATATTTTTGGACGAAGTGGCGGAACTACCGATGCAAACACAAGTACGCTTGTTGCGTGTGTTGGAGACGGGTGAATTTATCCGTGTTGGTTCCTCGAAAGTGATCAAAACCAACGTTCGTGTTGTTGCGGCAACCAACGAAAATATGCAGCGTGCGATTGCTTCGGGTAAATTTCGCGAAGATTTATTTTACCGTCTGAGCACCGTACCCATAGGATTACCCCCATTGCGTCAGCGCAAAGATGACATCCACTTGATTTTTAGAAAATTTGCAAACGATTTCGCGGACAAATACCGCATGCCTGCGCTTCGGTTGGATGACGATGCGGTGGCCCTGCTAGTCAACTATAGTTGGCCAGGAAATATTCGACAATTGAAGAATTTGGTGGAACAAATATCAGTGATTGAAACAGCGAGAGAAATCAATGCACCCACATTCATTCACTATTTACCGGCAGAAAGTGAGAAACTCCCATCTGTTTTGGGAGAATCCAGTGGTGAAAATTTCTCTGAACGTGAGTTAATGTACAAGTTCCTCTTTGACATGAAAAAGGATCTAACAGACTTAAAAAAATTAGTGATTGAGCTTATTGGTCAAGGAGGGAACATCACATTGAATAACGACCAATCGGCGATGTTGAATCGACTTTATCAGGATGTGACACCAGGATTTGTTCAGCCGCGCCTTGCTGCTCCAATCGCTGAACCTAGCTCAATCGCTTTTCACCACGATGAGGATCTCACTGAAGACATCGAGAGTCACGTGGAAGTGGAAGAATCATTATCACTCGAAGATCGAGAAAAGGAGCTGATTCAAAAAGCATTGGAAAAGCACCGAGGAAAGCGAAAATATGCTGCTGCAGAATTGGGAATCTCAGAGCGCACATTGTACCGAAAGATCAAAGAATACCATTTACCTGATTAATGAAGATTCTTTTCTACATATCGATTCTACTGCTGATGACGGGCTGTTATCCATCCAGTATCTCTTTTGTGGATAGCGGTTCGATGAATGAGGCATGGAAAACATTCACTGTTAAAACATTGGAAAACATTGCCCCTAATGCGCCAACAAGTTACGCAGTCACCTTATCCGAAGAGATTAAGGATGGTGTTCAAAATAATACCCGCCTATCTTTGAATCCAAACTTGGGGAAAGGTGAAGTCAATATCGAAGGCACCATTACCAATTATTCGGTGATGCCCATCGCTTTGCAAGAAGGTGATGATGCGGCAAAAAACAGGTTAACGATTACCGTAAATTTCACGATATTCGTCACCAAGCCTGAGGAGGAGGAAATGACGCTGACGAGTACTCGATTTGTCGATTATGATTCGAAAACAGACTTAGCTTCTGTAGAATCAACTTTGCTTGAAGAGGTGACCACGCAGGTAGTTCAAGATGTGATTAATAAATTGCTTTCCAACTGGTAATGTTGAATTTAACCGATATATCCCTGCGTATTGCCCATCCTGAGATGTGTGAAATTTCTGATTTCAACGATTTGACATCCTTTGCAGCGCAATATCCATATTGTCAGGTTTTCCCTATTCTCGCATTAAAAACATTGGCGAATCACAACGACATTCGATTTGATGTTGAATTGGCTCATTACGCCTATCGCATTTCCGACAGGGCGCAGCTTTATTCGCTCATTCATCAAAATGCCCAATCTAAATCTTCACCAGAAACGGTTGTTGACGAAGCCAAAATAAAACCTTCAGAAGAGCCTATTGTTGAATCAGTTGAAAAAACTGATGATGTCGAGCTCGCTGCTGAAATCGAAGAAATACACGAAGAAATAGTAAACACAAATCCAGAGCTTGAACCAGAGGGGAACACATCTCTGGCTGAAGCTGCGATTAACGAACAAGAGGCACAACCACTGAAGGAAGTTCAACAGCCAATAATTAGTGGTGATGACGAGGAATTCGAGGATGAAAACGAAGCAGAATTCATCCCACTCAACATTTCGAGTAGCGAAGAAGGCATTCATACAGAAGCAAAAACGGAAGAACTAGAATCGACTTTGGCGTCAGAAGAAGAAGTCGCCCATGATGTTATCACAACGGAACACGTGACTGAAATCGAAGATTCGGATGATTTAAACGATTTTGATGATTTTGAGCGCAGCATGTTGGCGGAGACCATTTCCGCGGCGTATCGTCTCGAAGAATTGGAACCAGAGAATATCGAGGAAACGAATGAGTATGGATCTACCGAAGAAAATGAGCTGCAAGAGTCGTCACAAAATCGATCATTCACGGATTGGTTGCGTGTAGGAAATCAGTCCTCAGCAAATGAATTGGATGAAGACAAATCTCATTTGGATGACCTACTGGATCGTTTCATTGAAAACGAGCCGAAAATTTCACGTCCAAATGCAGCTATCGAAGACAAACCAAAGCGTCCATTTTATTCTCCAGAAAAGAAAGCAAAGGAGAGTGTGGACATGCAACATATGCCGGTAAGTGAAACATTAGGGACAATCTTTGAGCTTCAGGGGAATTTTCCGAAAGCAATTTTTGTTTACGAGCAATTAATCTTGGCTAATCCAGAAAAAAAGAGTTACTTTGCAGCCCGAATATTAGAACTTAACAAAAAAATCAATTCATAAAGATGGATTCATTATTCTCGATTATCATCATGTTGGCAAGTGTACTTTTGATTCTTGTCGTGTATATTCAAAACCCGAAAGGTGGAGGTTTGAGCTCAGATTTTGGTGCAGCCCAACAAATTGGAGGTGTCCAAAAAACCAATGATTTCATTGACAAAGCCACATGGTCTTTGGCAGGTGTTATTATGGTTTTGAGCATTGCGCTTTCGATCCGAACTAAGACGCCGGACACAACAGCAAAAGAACCTCAGCAAGCCGAACAAGGACAAAACAACGGAGGTCAACCGCAAGGAAACAAGTAATACGCCCTGTTTTACGACGAAATATTGTGTCAGTATGTCATACATGCTGACATTTTTTTTTATTACTAATTCGTCCTAGTGAAAAAATGTCGGTTTTGATATAATGGCATACATTTCGAAAAGGGCGAGCAACAATTTTAACATTAAAAAAAACAACTATGTCAATTCAATTCAAACCGCTGGCAGACAGAGTTCTTGTTGAGCCTGCACCAGCAGAGCAGAAAACAGCGAGTGGGATTATTATTCCTGACACCGCAAAAGAAAAACCGCTTCGTGGAACAATCGTAGCCGCAGGAGCAGGTAAAAAAGACGAGCCCATGACAGTAAAAGTAGGAGACTCTGTACTTTTCGGACAGTATTCTGGGACTGAAATTAAAATTGATGGTCTGACGTACCTTATCATGCGTGAGTCAGACATTTACGGTATTTTTTAATCACGTTAATTAAACAGATTTAACAATGGCAAAAGATTTATATTTCGACGTTGAAGCACGCGAAAAATTGAAAAAAGGCGTGGATACTCTTGCGAATGCAGTAAAAGTTACCCTCGGACCAAAAGGAAGAAATGTCGTTATTGGGAAGAAATTCGGAGCGCCACACGTCACTAAAGATGGTGTTACAGTAGCGAAAGAAATCGAGCTGAAAGACCCTGTAGAAAACATGGGGGCACAGATGGTGAAGGAAGTGGCTGCAAAAACTGCGGACATCGCTGGTGATGGAACAACGACCGCTACAGTTCTTGCACAAGCAATTGTGACCGCTGGATTGAAGAATGTTGCTGCTGGAGCCAACCCAATGGACCTTAAAAGAGGAATTGATAAAGGTGTAGCTGAAGTCGTTCGCAACTTGAAGAAATTATCGAAAGAAGTTGGTTCAGACAACGATAAAATCAAACAAATTGCAACCATCTCTGCGAACAATGACGAGGCCATCGGAACATTAATTGCTCAAGCGATGAAAGTTGTTGGAAATGACGGTGTGATCACAGTTGAAGAAGCAAAAGGAACGGAAACAGATGTAAAGACTGTTGAAGGTATGCAATTCGATCGCGGTTATTTATCTCCTTACTTCGTGACCAATACGGACAAGATGATCACCGAGATGGACAAGCC
Organism: Crocinitomicaceae bacterium; assembly: GCA_040379705.1. Lineage (GTDB taxonomy): Bacteria > Bacteroidota > Bacteroidia > Flavobacteriales_D > Crocinitomicaceae > M0103. The sequence goes on along the minus strand of JBEIKR010000011.1, from coordinate 17,315 downwards.
AATGATATTGATCTGCGAGAAGAAAATTTCGAACATGAAAGAATTGTTGCCTGTTCTAGAGCCCGTTGTTCAAGCAGGCCGCGGTTTGCTTATCATCGCTGAAGATGTTGATGGTGAAGCATTGGCAACTTTGGTGGTTAATCGATTGAGAGGTTCTTTGAAAATTGCAGCGGTGAAAGCGCCAGGATTTGGTGATCGAAGAAAAGCAATGCTTGAAGATATTGCCATCTTGACGGGCGGGACAGTGATTTCTGAAGAACGTGGTTTCACCCTGGAAAACGCAACCTTGGATATGCTTGGTACCGCTGAAAAGATTGAAATTGACAAAGACAATACAACGATTGTAAATGGTGGTGGAAACAGCGCTGACATTCAATCACGTGTTGGTCAAATCAAGGCACAAATGGAATCAACTACATCTGACTACGATCGTGAAAAGCTACAAGAGCGTTTGGCGAAACTAGCGGGTGGTGTGGCTGTGCTATATGTCGGAGCGCCAACGGAAGTTGAAATGAAAGAAAAGAAAGACCGAGTGGATGATGCACTTGCTGCAACACGCGCTGCCGTTGAAGAAGGAATTGTTCCTGGTGGTGGTGTAGCATTGATTCGTGCGATTGAAACATTGGATACATTAGCTGGTGAAAACGAAGATGAACTAACTGGAATCCAAATCGTGAAACGTGCGGTTGAAGAGCCTTTGCGTCAAATCATTGCCAATGCAGGTGGTGAAGGTGCGGTAATCGTTCAAAAAGTGAAGGAAGGTAAAGACGACTTCGGATACAACGCGAGAACTGAAAAGTTTGAAATGTTGTACGAGGCTGGTGTAATCGATCCAACGAAAGTTACGCGTATCGCCGTTGAAAATGCGGCTTCTATTGCAGCGATGTTATTGACAACAGAATGCGTCGTGGTTGACCAACCGGAAGAAAATGGCCCTGCAATGGGTGGTATGCCGGGTGGAATGCCAGGGATGATGTAATTTTGAGTTACGAGTTACGAATTACGAGTTACGAGTTACAAGTACGAGTTACGAATTACGAGTGACCAGTTACGAGTTACTAATTACGAATTACGAGTTACGAGTTACGAATGACAAATTACGAGTTAGGAGTTACAAGTTACGAGTAATAAAGTTAGGTGGCTTCGAGAACCTCAAACACCATTGCCTGAACCTCAAACAAAAGTGGCTAATTCGTAATTCAAACTGCTTATAGAGTCCGTCACTGGCGGACTCTTACTCGTTTCTTTCTTCCTGATTCATTCAGATAGCGAGAAGCGTCTATATAAAAGAACCCTCTTTGGCAACGAAGGGGGTTTTGTTTTTTGAGGACGAAAGGACAAGGGACACTTCTTCGCTCGTTGAGCTTCGAAGGACAAGGGACAATGGACTTTAAGACAGCAAGACGCTAAGATAGTAAGACTTGTGAAATACGAACGCTTTCGCTCTCACGCTCGCTCTGATTTATCGGCCGCTTCGCTGATGGACTGCGGATGCTAGCATTATAAAATGATAAAAATCAATGCTCCATGTTCTATGTTCCAAAAAAAGACATCATGATATTTAGTCTTGTGAATTCTTTTGAAGGCTCTTTCTGATCCTTAAGGTCGTCAAATTCGCAGTAGTGTTGGAACATGGACTGAATCCATGTTCTATGTTCCCCAAAAAAAAGATCACGAAAAAAGGACGACCCATCGAGTCGTCCTTTCCTAAGTATTAAACTCAAATTTTAGTAACGGTAGTGTTCCGCTTTATAAGGACCAGCAACTGCTACTCCAATATAATCTGCTTGATCTTGGCGTAAAACCTCTAATTCAACACCAATTTTCGCAAGGTGCAAACGCGCTACCTTCTCATCCAAATGTTTTGGAAGCATGTACACGTCATTTCCATAGCTTGCGCTGTTTTGCCACAATTCTAATTGCGCCAATGTTTGGTTTGTAAATGAGTTCGACATCACGAAAGATGGGTGACCAGTAGCACATCCCAAGTTCACCAAACGTCCTTCTGCAAGGATGATGATTTCGTTTCCTTTTACGTTATAGATATCAACTTGTGGTTTTACAGTGTACTTTGATGAACCATAATTTGAGTTCAACCAAGCCATATCGATTTCGTTGTCAAAGTGCCCGATATTACAAACAATCGCTTTGTCCTTCATGTTTTCGAAATGACGACCAACAACGATGTCCTTGTTCCCTGTTGTTGTCACGATAATGTCGCCAAGGTGAACCACTGAATCCAAACGTTTCACTTCGAAACCATCCATTGCCGCTTGAAGTGCGCAAATTGGGTCGATCTCCGTAACAATCACACGAGCTCCAGCACCTTTCAATGACGCTGCAGAACCTTTTCCAACATCCCCATATCCACAAACAACAGCCACTTTACCAGCCATCATTACGTCAGTAGCACGACGAATTGAATCAACCAAAGATTCTTTACATCCGTACTTGTTATCAAATTTTGACTTCGTAACAGAGTCATTCACGTTAATTGCTGGCATCACCAAGGTACCATTCTTCACGCGCTCGTAAAGGCGGTGAACACCTGTAGTCGTCTCCTCAGAAAGACCTTTGATGTCTTTTGTCAATTCAGGGAAACGATCGAATACCATATTTGTAAGGTCACCTCCATCGTCCAAAATCATATTCAAGGCTTTTCCACCTTCGAATGCGAAAATTGTTTGTTCGATACACCAATCAAATTCCTCTTCATTCATTCCTTTCCATGCATACACTGGTATTCCAGCAGCAGCGATTGCCGCAGCAGCATGATCTTGCGTTGAAAAGATGTTGCAAGAAGACCAAGTTACCTCAGCACCCAACTCCACCAATGTTTCAATCAACACAGCCGTTTGAATCGTCATGTGCAAACAACCTGCAATGCGCGCTCCAGCCAAAGGCTTTGATGTTCCATATTCTTCTCTTAGGGCCATCAAACCAGGCATCTCAGCCTCAGCAAGTTTGATCTCTTTACGTCCCCAATCAGCCAAGCTGATATCCTTTACTTTGTAGGATAATTTTTCCATTGTATTGCTCATAATTTAGATTGATTCATGTTTAACAGCGTGCAAAAGTACGAAACTCCTGCTTAAAGACAAAAGACAAAAAGACAAAAGACCGCTACCGCTTTAAGACAAAAGACCGCTATCGCTTAAAGACAAAAGACCGCTATCGCTTAAAGACAAAAGACCGCTACCGCTTTAAGACAAAAGACCGCTGCGCTTTAAGACTTAATTACACTTCGAAAGCCTATGTTTTAATCAAAGAATTTGTAATTTGTAATTCGTAATTCGTAATTCGTAATTCGTAACTACATAACTCATAACTACACTCTCGCTTCGATCAACTCAGCAATGCAATCCACAAAGCGTGGGTGATCGTTTGAACTAGGAACCAACTGAACTTTTTCACCGCCATGTTCCTCAAAGATCTCTTGGTACTCATCACCAATTTCAATGATGGTTTCTAGACAGTCGGCAACGAACGCTGGACTGAAAACCAATAATTTCTTCGCGCCTTTTTTCGCCCATTCTTCTACCACCTTATCAGAAAATGGGGTCAACCATTTCTTGTCTAAACGCGATTGAAAACAGACGGTATAATCGGATTCTTTCAAACCTAAACGTTCCGCAATCAATCGTGTGGTACCGTAACTCGTTGCTTTATAGCAGAACTTGTTCTTTTCATTGACCTCACTTTCGCACGGCTGATCGCTGCAAAGATCCGTGTCCTCATACACCTTATCCACTTGTCGTTCTGGCAACCCGTGGTAAGAAAACAAAACATGGTCGTATTCTTTGAAATCAAATTGTTTGGCACGATCAACTACAGCGTCGATGTATCCTGAATGATCCCAAAATTGACTAACAATCTTCACTTCTGGAATAACCCACCATTTTTGAATAATTTCCATTGCTCTAGCAACGGCAGAACCAGTTGAAGCACTCGCGTATTGTGGGAACAAGGGAATGATGATAATTTGATCGTAATTGGCTCTATGCATGCGTTCCAACACCCTATCCATTGACGGATTTTGATACCGCATCGCCATTTCTATCGTGACATCCTGGCCTTTAAATCGTTCTGAAACCAGCTCTACAAGGCGTTCGGTATGCTTCAACAATGGAGAAACACCATGGCTATGCTCCCACAATTCCTTGTAAATCTTCGCAGATTTTGGCGCTCGAAAAGGAACTATAATTCCATTTACCAAGATCTTCCTAGCCAACCAAGGAATGTCAATTACGCGTGGGTCATTTAAAAATTCAGATAAATACCTGCGAACATCTCTAATACTCGGACTATCTGGTGTTCCAAGTTGAATTAGTAACACTCCTGTTTTCATGCTATTCAATTTAACGTTACTTGTTTTTCATTAATTTTTCTTCCCAACCTTTCGCTTCTTCTGATGTAATCAGAGAAAGATCTTTCAGCGCATTTACAACACCCTCCAACTCTTCTTTTCGTATCCCTTTATGGTTATTCCATTCAGTATCGGCCAACCACATTTTCGTTTGCTCTAAAGGAATATTATACCTCCAAGAAAAAACATCAGCAGCATTGGGGTCATTTTTCAATTTCTCCGCACTCGCATTCACTACAGTACACATCTGATCGATCAAATCTCCATATTTATCCAAAACTTCTTCGCGCACAGCAATGACGAAGCACGGCCAGGGTGTCAAAACATCTCCTATTCGCTTGCATTTTTTTTGCTCAACAAAAGGAAATGTGGTGTATTTCTCCCAAAGGAAGATTTGTGCTTGATTATGCTGCAAGGCCCATAATCCACCATAAATATCACCTACAATATTGAATTGAATCGACGATTGATCCCACCCTTCACGCTCACCGAGTACATACGCCATCAAATGCGAACCTGAACCCTCTCTTGAAACAGCAAAAGTTGGATCGCTGATGTCCTGAACACTTTTTATTTCTGAATGATAAGGAACATGAATTCCCCATTGCAATGGAGTTTTCACATAGACTTGAACAACTCGGGCTTTAAGGCCTTGAAGTACAGCTCTTGTTATTCCTTCCGTCAACAAAACGGCGACATCAATCGAACCTGTTTCAAGACCGCGAATCATTTGACCTGTGCCTCCGTTCATGTCACTCCAATGCACGTCGATACCCACCTCTGCAAATTTGCCTTTCTCAATGGCCATTCGCCATGGCAAATTGAAATGTTCGGGAACCCCTCCTATCTTTAATCCTGTCATCTTTTATTCTTCCGTATCATCCTCCGAAAATTGCATGTCGTGCAACTTGCGGTAATATCCTTCCTTGCTTAGTAGCTCGACATGTGTACCCTGCTCTACAATTTCACCCTTGTCCATCACCACAATCATATCCGCTGAGCGAATTGTTGACAAACGGTGAGCAATCACAATTGATGTTCTCCCCTTCGTCAGTGCTGCTGTCGCTGTTTGAATCAACACTTCAGACTCATTGTCCACGCTCGAGGTCGCCTCATCCAAGATCAAGATCTCTGGATTGTACACATATGCGCGAACAAAAGAAATCAATTGTCGTTGCCCAACAGAAAGAACCCCTCCTCGCTCGCCAAGCACATAATCGTAACCACCGGGAAGTTGACAAATAAACTCATCGGCACCAACAGCCTTCGCCGCTTGAATAACTTGTTCGCGTGTGATTTCTGGTGAGCCTAGAGTGATGTTGCGATGAATGCTGTCTGAAAACAAGAATACATCTTGAAGAACCACAGCAATGTTGCTTCGCAAATAGTTCAATTCTATGTCTCTCAATTCCACATCACCAATATGTATATTCCCTATTTTATATTCGTAAAAGCGTCCGAGTAAATTGACCATGGTTGTTTTACCGGATCCTGTTGCCCCAACAAAAGCAACGGTAGCGCCAGGCTTGATATCCAAATGAATGTTCTTGAGCACATATTGGTCATCAGTATAGGCGAAAGTAACACCATCAAAACGAATGGGCACATTAAACGGACATGTTTTATTCTTGCCTTGTTCCTGAACAAATTCATCCATGTCCAAAATCTCAAATACACGCTCGGCACGAACCGTTCCGCGCTGAAGGACATTAAACTTGTCTGCAAGCATGCGAATTGGACGATATAGTTGGCTTATCCACAAGGTGAAGGAGAAAATTTGACCGTACATAGACTCGACCTCAACTTTCGATTTTCCACCCGCCATCACTGCTCCCCAAACAATAAGAAAAGCAATTGAAAGTGAACTCAACAGTTCTACCACCGGAAAAAAAATCGAGTTTGCCCAGACAGCATTCACATGTGCTTGGCGATGACCTTTGTTAATCTCTTCAAATACTTTGTATTCGTGCTTTTGGCGGTTAAATAACTGTACAACGGACATCCCACTCAGGTGTTCTTGTACGAAGGTGTTCAGTTTGTTGACTTGAGTTCGCTCCAACTGAAAGGACTTCTGCATGGCACGAGCAAAAATACGCGTCGCGATGAGTAAAAATGGAATTGGAACCAAAGTCATTAGGGTTAATTGCCAATTGGTCCAGAACATCAACGAAAGGACGATTACCAAGGCCAAAAGATCTCCCGCAATTTCTAAAATCCCTGATGAAAAGACCTCTGTAATGGCCTCAAGGTCGGATACCACGCGAGTGACCAACGATCCAATCGGTGTTTTGTCGAAATACTGCATCCGAAAACGCAACAAATGACCAAAAATGCGCGTGCGCAAATCACGAATCACTGACTGCGCGAGAAGATTTGAAAAATACATCCCCGCAAATTGCAGAAGGGACTCGATAATCAATAGTCCGATAATCATAAATGTCCAGATCACCAGCATATCCGGCTGTTTGGACTGTACCAAGAAGCGATCGACCATTTGTCCAATCAACAAGGGGCGTAAAGGTCCAAGAAAAGAGAGGAGAATGGTGCATGCCACCGACAAAAACAAAATCCTTTTGTAGGGTTTTGTATTTGCCAACAAGCGTTTGAAAACTAAAAAATTCAGACTTTTTTTCTCCGACATACGGGCAAAATTACCGAAAATAAAGCGCACCTATCCATGGAAGCGTTCCTTTCTCTACATAAATACAAATTTGCCCTTCGAAAGTTTTTGAAAATCTGTACTTTTATGGCAAAGCAATCAACAAGATGGTACATTCACTTTCCTCCCAGCATTCAATCTTCAATCATTTCATGGCAGAAATTCGAAACATCGAAATTCAAAAGGATTCGATGCGTTTTCGCAGGAACATGGAACGCATTTCAGAAGTGTTGGCCTATGAACTTTCAAAGACATTGCACTTTCAGGATGCCGATGTACAAACACCTCTAGGAATTGCAAAAACGTCACTTTTAGCAGAACAACCTGTTTTAGCGACCATATTGCGCGCAGGACTATCGATGCATCAAGGATTACTTAACTATTTTGATGGAGCCGAAAGTGCATTTATCTCGGCATATCGTAAGCATACGACCGCTGAAGATTTTGAGATTTATGTGGAATACTTGGCATCTCCAAACCTTGATAACCGCATACTGATTATCAGCGATCCAATGCTCGCTACAGGAGCCTCTATGGTTGCCGTGTATAAGGCACTTCTCAAGCAAGGAAAACCCAAGAGAGTAATAATCGTTTCAGCAATTGCCACGCCGGACGCATTGGAATTTGTTCGAAAAAATCTTCCCGACACAACAGATATTTGGGTGGGTGCTATCGACGCAGAGTTAACTGCACAATCTTACATTGTTCCAGGCTTGGGTGATGCTGGTGATTTGGCTTACGGAGAGAAATACTAAGACATATGGCTTGGGGCTCCCTATTCACTGTATTTTTTACCGCCACTGTAAAGTTCATGTTTGCTCCTTTTGCTGGAAACGGCATGGGACTTCCTTTTTGGGAGACATTTTTGGCAGCCTTTGCTGGGGGAACATTCGGCTCTGCTGTTTTCTACTTTTTTAGCGAGTTAGTATTGTCTCTTTCTCACAAACAAAAGATTAAAAAACACGCCGAAATGGAGCGCAAAGGAATTCCAATTCCTGTAAAAAAGAAGTTTTCTAAAACGAATAAGTTCATCCTACGAATCAAACAGAAACTAGGAATTTATGGCATTTGTTTTTGGGCCCCTTTTTTCTTGTCAGTGCCTATTGGAAGCATCATTGCAGCAAAATTTTATGGCAAACTACACAAAACTTTTCCACTCATTGTTCTTGGGATGGCAATGAACTCATTAATGATGACGGGCATTGCCTATCTATTGTTTTAATCGTGAATAAATTCCATCTTTTTTTCGATTTAGATCGCACTCTTTGGGATTTTGAAAAGAATTCTGAAATCGCTTTGAACATTCTATTTCACGATCTGAAGCTTCATCTGGAAATTGGCGATTTCCAGACGTTTCATGACGAGTATAAGGAACACAATACGATCCTTTGGAAATTGTATGGTACAGGTAAAATGACGAAAGAGGTACTCCGAAGTGAACGATTTCGAAAGGCACTGGCCACCTTTGATATTGATGACCCTGTCATTATCGATCGACTTTCAGATGGATATGTAGAATTGTCACCACTCCAAACGGCCATGTTTCCAAACGCCATAGAAACGGTAAAATTATTAAAATCTGAAGGGTATGAGCTCCACATGATTACGAACGGATTTCGCGAAGTACAAACCATAAAGATTGATAACTGTGGGTTGGCACCCTACTTTCATGAATTGATTTGCTCAGAAGATATCGGAAAGAATAAACCGGATAAAGACATTTTTCATTACTCCATGCACTTAGCAGGTTGCAAAGCCGATCAATCCGTGATGATTGGTGACGACTATGAAGTAGATATTCTAGGCGCGAACGCCGTTGGAATGCATACCATTCACTTCGATCCTGAAGAGAAATTTCAAGATGTTAAAGGGGAATGGAGAATTCGAGCACTGAATCAAATTCCAGAAATCCTACCTTGGATCTTTAAAGGATAGTTGAGAATTCTATCCGTAAAGTTCTTGACGCGTCTTCTCGTAGAGTATCATTCCAGCAGCTACACCCACATTCAATGATGCAATTTCACCGCGCAATGGAATTCGGGCTTTAATATCCGATAGGTTTAATAGATCAGATGTAATTCCGTTTTCTTCTGAACCAAGAATAATCGCAACTGGTCCACGAAGATTTACTTCATATAACGGAATTTTCGATTTTTCTGTACACGCGACAATCCGTAAGCCACATTGTTGAAGGTAAAACAAAGTGTTTTTCAGATCATCTGTTTTACATACTGGAATTCGGTTCAATGCACCCGCCGATGTTTTTACGGCATCAGCACTCACAAGCGCTGAACCCTTTGAGGGAATAAGAATCGCATCTACACCTTGACATTCCGCGGTGCGAGCGATTGCCCCGAAGTTTCGGACATCCGTAATGCGATCGAGCACCAATACGAGTGGCTTCTCGCCTTTCTCGAGCTTTTCTTCAACAAGCGTTTCGATGTCTGCATATTCGATGGGAGCAACATAGGCAATCACACCTTGGTGATTTCCAGCAGTAATACGGTCCAATTTCTCCGTCGGAACAAATTGCAATGGATACTCCTTTCCTTTCAAGGATTCCTTGAGCTCCATGAACAACTCTTTTTTCATCCCTTTAAGAATAAGAATTCGGTTGATTTCTCGATTGGCTTCAATGGCCTCTATCACAGATCTTACCCCATAAATTACATCCTCAGGATCTTTCCTTCTCTCAAATCGTTGTCTTTGTTCCATCATCACCATTTAATTTCAATATCTACATGTACTCCGTCACCTAAGGTTTGTGCGACCGGACACGCCTTTCCTGCGCGAATTACTTTATCTGCTGTGGCAGCATCCCATTTATTGCCTGTCACGTCAATCCGCATGATCAATTGCTGAATGCGTCTAGGGGATGACGACATCACTTTTTCTACCTCGGCCTCAGCATGGGTAAAGGAAATGCCATGTGCATCGCAATAAATCCCCATGATGGTAATTATACAAGATGCATATGCCGTTGCCACCAAATCCGTCGGAGAGAAAGCCTCGCCCTTGCCATGATTGTCAACCGGTGCATCCGTAATAATCTTCATGCCTGAAGCAAGATGAGTACATTCAGTGCGCAAGTGTCCAAGATATTCTACTTTGGAAGTAACCATCAGAAGTGCTTTTAATCGTATTTTTGTCCGTTGATTTTATTCAACCGCGTAAAGATAGGTGTTTTCAGTCACTGCGAGACATCGCGAACAAATGTTCATGCACATTGGTTCAATGAGTTATGTTGACGTAATAAAAAGAGTATAGAATGAGTGAATCAATCCAAAAGGACAACGCAGAGATTCGGATAAAAAAGCCGAAATGGTTACGTGTTAAACTTCCGACTGGTGAAAACTATCGTAAGGTTCGCGCCCTGGTGGATGAGCATAAGCTTCATACCATTTGTGAAAGTGGTAATTGTCCAAACATGGGTGAATGCTGGGGAGAAGGTACGGCTACATTCATGATTCTTGGAAATATCTGCACACGTTCATGTGGGTTTTGCGCAGTGCATACAGGCAAGCCCGAAGAGGCCGATCCATTTGAGCCGGGACGTGTTGCGAACAGTGTAAAAACAATGCGTGTGAAACATGCCGTAATTACCTCTGTTGATAGGGACGATTTAAAGGATGGGGGATCAACCATTTGGGCACAAACTGTTCGCGCAATTCGCAATCAATCACCAGAAACAACTTTGGAAACATTAATTCCAGATTTTGCGGGTAATTGGGAAAATCTTCAAGCAATCATTGATGTGGCACCGGAAATTGTTTCGCACAACCTTGAGACAGTGAGAAGATTAACCAAGCAAGTGAGGATTCAAGCGAAATATGACCGCAGCTTAGAAGTACTTTTCAGATTGAAAAAAGGTGGGATGCGCACAAAATCGGGAATCATGCTTGGGTTGGGAGAAACAGAAGAAGAAATCATCGAAACGATGGAAGATTTGCGCAGTGTGCAAGTGGATATCATCACATTGGGCCAATACCTTCAACCTACGCCGAAACACTTGCCAATTGCCGAATTTGTAACCCCTGAGCGTTTTGAAAAATACCGCTTGCTTGGTATCGAAATGGGATTCCGTTACGTGGAAAGTGGGCCATTGGTGCGCTCCTCCTATCATGCTGAAAAACACTTGTTTTAAAAAGTTAAATACAGTCATTTGAAAATAATATTTGCCCCTTCATTGACTACGAACAATTCAAGTCTTATTTTTGTTACTCAAAAAAGTGCGAAACAATTGGAACACTTATTCATTAATATTTGTTAATTTGGTGCTCGCATTTCTAATATTTATGATTTTATAGCTGAACTATGAAGCGCAATAACATAATAATCGGATCAGTAAGTGCAGTTGCATTCGTTGCAATCATTGCTGTCTCCCCTTGGAAAATCTTTAACAACGAAGGTGACTACGCTAAAAAAGGTCTGCCGTCTTTGGAAGCTAAATCGGCTGAAGATGCTAAAAAATGGATGGAAGCTCGCTACATCGATGAAGCGACAGGTGAACGTATTTCATCTGCGAAGCTTGATGCAATCATGAAGCAAATCCTGAAAGCACCGAAAAGTAAGAACATTTCTTTCTTGGAACAAGGACCAGATAACATTGGTGGTCGTACACGTGCCATTCAAGTGGACCGAACCGACCGTAATCTAGTGTTTGCGGGTGGTGTTTCCGGAGGTCTTTTCAAAACTGTCAATCGTGCTGATACATGGACACGAGTAGATTCTTACATCGCAGCTGGTGCTTCGCCGTATATCTCAAGTATGTGTATGACGCCAGATGGTATTTTGTACGTAGCAACCGGTTCCAACCAAGAAGGTTGGGATGGTAATGGTGTATGGTATTCTACAGACAAAGGGGAAACTTGGGCTAAAATCCCTGGAACGACGAATTCGACTGAAATAGGCTGTTCGGATGTAACCACAGACAATTTTGTTTGGATGGCGACCACAACAGGATTAAAGAAATGGAAAATTGGTGACGCAGCAGTAACCTCTGTTCCTGTTGGTTCAGGTGTATGTAACACTATGCAAATTTCGAAAGATGGTCAAGTGTTGGTTGTAGCTGTTGGTTCAAACAAAACTTGGGTTTCAAATGATGGGGGTACAACTTGGGCTGACAAATCTGGTACAGGTGCTGGATTGGTTCCAACAGGATCTGGCCGCATCGAGTATGCTATCTCACCTACAAAATTGAACGGATCTTATACAGTATACGCAACTCGCACAAATGCAAACCTTCAAGGGATGAATATATCTCTTGACAATGGACAAACATGGACTCAATTCGTAGGTGCTTCAGGTACTCCAAGTAACTTGGATATCTACCGTGACCAAGGAACATACAACTCAATCATTAGTGTAGACCCGACGGATCCTAAACGTCTATTGATTGGAGGTATCGACGTATGGCAATGGAAAATGACTGTGAACAACCCGCCATCTGGAGGTTTCGAGAAATTGACGCAATGGTTTGTTCCACCTTTCACACCAATTTACGCACATGCTGACAACCACGAAATGAAGTGGGATGATGTGAATCGTTTGTATATTGGTAATGATGGTGGTGTTGGAATCACAGATGACTTAGGTGAAAATTGGTACCCTTCTAACCGAGGATATAATGTCACTCAATTCTATGGAATTGCATTTGACCGTGACGGAGCAGTGATGGGTGGAGCACAAGATAACGGTACGTTGTACAACGACCATACGCTTTCAACTTTCCAAGAATTCCGTGAAGTAGGTGGTGGCGATGGTTTCGAGTGTGAAATATCTTTCTTCAACCCACGTGTAATGTTCTCGTCTGTATACTACAACTCGATTTCTCGTTCAGGAGATAAAGGACAAACATTTACATCTTTCGTTCCTACTCTACCAGGCACATATGACCCAGCTGGAACTGATGGAAGCCCATTCCACCCATTCCATACAGAGTTCGTATTGGCTGAATACTACGATTTAGGTTCTGAAGATTCTGTTACTTACATCCCAACTAAGGACTACCCTACCGGGGCTTCTATTACCATTCCAAGTGCATCCACTGGAGATAGTATGACCTATGTGACAACTGCACCTATTCAATTCGACGATACATTGTTCTACAACAGTGCACTTACAATTAACGATGTTAGTGTCGTAAATGCGGTCAATGGCCAAACAGTGTATCTTGGAAATTACTCATGGGTACCGTTTGCTTCTGCTTCAGGAAGTGTGCCACCTGTAGTAGGTGACTCATTACTTGTTCAATTTGAAACTGGTGCAGATACTGTTGTGGTTGAAAGCCTTGGAACCTACCTTCACTACTATGGTGAAAACAGTGCGACAGGAGAGGTGTTAAGTTTAGGACTTGATACTGTAGCTTACAACGTTGCTTGGGATACATTGCGTATCCAAGATCCTTACCAATCATGGTTTGTTGTATATGTGAACGCAAATGGTGGCGAACTTTGGGGAACACGTAACGCATTGCGTTTGTCAGCTTCTGATCAAAATTGGGTGAACATTGCACGCAACATTGGTGGTGGGTTGTTCAACAACATCGACATCGAGTTCTCGCGTAATCTTGAGCATTGCTATGTGAGTGCAGGTGCAGGAGTTTACCGCATCGATGGACTTGGTTCAGCCTATACTTCAGACCCTAATTTTGAATCGAAGGTCGGTTGGATAGGGACACCAATTGCCACTCCTCCGACGTACACAACGAAGACGCAAATTTCAACAAACAACTACCAAGGTATTGCAGTCAATCCAAATAATGCGAATGACCTCGTTTGTTTCTCAGGATTTGGTGGTGTTACACGTCGCTCATTGAATGCAACATCTGCTACACCGACATATACCGCACTTTCTCCGATTACTACTCCTTCGAACGTAGCGGTGTACGATGGTATTATCGACCGTGACGATTCAGACATCCTTGTTGTTGGTACAGCTGCAGGGGTATTCGTTACTGAAGATGGAGGTGCCACTTGGGAAAATGCTTCTGCAGGTTTCGAAGGAACACCAGTATACGAAGTTCGTCAGTCATGGAGAACTTGGGATGAAGGAAACCGTCGTCCAGGTGAAATTTACATCGGTACATTCGGACGTGGTATTTGGAGCTCTGCCGCATACCTAGGAATAGGTGATGCAGATGGAAATGGAAACCAAATCTTCAAAACAAAATTGAAGACGTATCCTAACCCAACGACAGAAATGACAACGTTAACATTTAACCTTGACCAAACGTCAAACGTTAATGTAATGGTATACAATATTTCAGGAACGCTTGTTCAAACAATCAACAACAAGAATATGCCTGCTGGATCACAAACATTGAAAATCGATGCTTCTGATTTACCACGTGGTACATATATCGTGAAATTGGTTGCTGGAAAACAAAATGATACTGTGAAATTTATCAAAATGTAATTCACACAAAAAACAAAAATGAAAGGGTCTGCTTCGGTAGGCCCTTTTTTATTGTCTTTAATCCCCAAACAATCAGTTGAGAATTCTACCTTTGTAAAAAAATTAATCATGAGTTCATACGATGTTACAATCATTGGTTCGGGTCCAGGTGGATATGTTGCCGCTATTCGTTGCGCACAACTTGGATTGAAAACAGCCATCATCGAAAAATACACTACACTCGGTGGAACATGCCTCAATGTTGGATGTATTCCTTCGAAGGCCCTTCTCGACTCTTCTGAGCATTATCACAACGCAGTACATAACTTTGGCGAGCATGGTATTGAAGTGAAGAATGTGAAAGCAAACCTCGCACAGATGATCAATCGCAAAAATGAAGTGGTAAGTCAAACATGCGCTGGTGTAAAGTACCTCATGGACAAAAACAAAATTGATGTCTATACCGGTGTTGGAGCACTTGCAGATAAAAATACGGTTGTTGTAACCGATGCTGATGGTAAAACACACTCACTGAGTTCAAAGAACATCATCATTGCGACAGGTTCAAAGCCAAATTATTTTCCAGGAATGGAACCCGATAAAAAACGGATCATCACCTCGACTGAGGCTTTAAACTTGCCTGAAATTCCAAAGCGAATGTTGGTGATTGGTGGTGGTGTTATCGGTTTGGAGTTAGGATCTGTATACGGACGTCTTGGTACTGAAATCGAAGTAATCGAATTTGCTCCTTCTATTATCCCAACAATGGATAGCACAATGGGTAAAGAATTGACTCGCGTACTCAAGAAAGAAGGGTTTAAGTTCAATCTTGAACACCGCGTTCAAAAAGTGGAGAATAAAGGAAAATCTGTTCTTTTGACAGCATTGAATAAAAAAGGTTTAGAAGTGACTTTCGAAGCGGATTACTGTCTTGTCGCTGTTGGAAGAAAGCCATTTACCCAAGGCTTGAATTTAGAGGCTGCAGGATTAACTGTAAACAATCGTGGTCAAATTGATGTAAATGATCATTTGCAAACAGCCGTTCCAAACATTTACGCCATTGGCGATGTGGTGCGTGGAGCAATGCTTGCGCACAAAGCAGAAGAAGAAGGCGTATTTGTCGCAGAACACATTGCGGGACAAAAACCACACATCAACTACAATCTCGTTCCAGGTGTCGTTTACACGTGGCCAGAAGTTGCTGCGGTGGGAAAAACAGAAGAAGAATTGAAAGCAGCGGGCGTTGCCTATAAAGTAGGTTCATTCCCAATCAAAGCCTTGGGTCGTGCGCGTGCGAGTATGGATACGGCAGGATTGGTCAAAATCCTTGCTGACAAAGAAACGGATGAAGTACTTGGTGTGCACATGGTTGCTCCTCGTGCTGCGGATTTGATTATGGAAGCCGTTACTGCGATGGAATACCGTGCATCAGCAGAAGACATGGCGCGTATTTGTCACCCACATCCTACCTACTCAGAAGCAATCAAAGAGGCAGCACTCGATGCTACAGAAGCACGAGCATTGCACGTTTAAAAAATTATCAATCAACAAGTAAAATGCGGCTCGAAAGGTCGCATTTTATTTTTGGAGCAATTCCTGGAACCAGTACCCCGAGTCTTTAATGGTTCGTTTTTGTGTGGTGTAGTCCACATGGATCAATCCAAAGCGTGGACGATAGCCCTCACTCCATTCAAAATTATCGGTCAAACTCCAAACAAAATATCCTTCAACAGGAACTCCCTCATTTTTAGCTCTCAGCACTTGCGCCAAGTATGCCCGAAAGAAATCAATGCGCGCTTGATCATGAACCTTTCCATCTTCAACATTGTCTTCGACGCACACGCCATTTTCTGTGATAATCAAATGATCAACACCGGGATACGCATCGAATTGCTTGAGCACCTGATAAATCCCTTCGGGATAAATTTCAAAACCCATCTCATTGACAGGAACACCTCGCTTTTCTGCTTTGACTTGATTTCCCCAAACCAAAGGAATAATACTCCGCTTCACCACTACCCGAAAGTAATTTTGTAGTCCAATAAAATCGAAGTGAAACTTTAACTTCTCGGCATCACCAGGCAACATGTATTTTTCAATGCGCTTCAACCCAGGGAAATCAGCAATCGGATAGCCCATCCCTAAACTTGGTTCAATGAACATGCGGTTTAACATGGCATCCATTCTTCTCGCCGCCTTATCATGTTTTTTAAGCCCTTCGAAGGATTCCACATACGAACAACTGAAATTCGTTCCAATTCGCGCATCGGGTACTTCAGTCCGAATGGTACGCCCACTCTCTGCCATCGCTAAGCATGTGTGATGGGCAGCACGCATAAACTTAGAAATCCCTCGCTTGCCTGGTGCGTGATAACCAACCAGATACCCTAGACTGGTGAACGCCGCAGGCTCGTTAAAGACCATCCAATTTTTAACCTTGGCACCATACTCCCGCGCCAATACTCTGGTATACTCGGTAAACCATTCCACTACCGCGCGATTGGTCCAACCGCCTTTGTCTTCTAACACCTGTGGGATATCCCAGTGGTACAAAGTAATCCAAGGTTCAACGCCTTGTGCGATACACTCGTCAATGACCTTATGGTAAAAATCGATGCCCTCCTGATTGACTTGTCCAGTACCATTGGGTAAAATACGTGTCCAAGCGATTGAAAATCGGAAAACTTTAAAGTTCAATTCCTTGTGAAGGAGAATATCTTCCTTATAACGGTGGTAAAAGTCAACAGCCGTATTAGCGTTCTCATTTTGATAAATCTTTCCTCTACGCTGCGCAAACACATCCCAAACAGATTCAGACTTCCCTCCGTCAATCCATGCACCTTCAATTTGATACGCCGAACAAGACGTTCCCCAGAGGAAATCTTTGCCAAAAGC
>JBEIKR010000010.1:0-35419 GCA_040379705.1 Crocinitomicaceae bacterium | reverse complement strand
TTCTTCCTTATCCAAACTGACAATGGGAACAGGCGCTTCTGGACTCACACGTGAGACAGTACCGCGCACATAGGCATCGATCATGACGTCACCGATGACAAGGATACGCTTTCCGTTAAAGCGATCAAATAATTCAGCTAGTTTCATGCGTGCAATTTGGATAAGGCTAGTCCGACTCGCTTCATGGCTTCCGTCAACGTTTCCTCCGATGCGGCATAGGAAATACGAATGCATTCTGGCGAACCAAACGCTTCCCCTTGAACCAAGGCGACCAACGCTTCAGAAAGCAAGTACATGCACAAATCATCCCCATTTTTTATATGCCAATCACCGTAGGATTTGCCATAAAATTCAGAGACATCAGGAAAAACATAGAAGGCACCATCAGGGACATTTGTCTTTACACCAGGCATTCTATTAAGTGCATCGAGCACTAGTTGACGACGGTTTTTAAATGCCACAATCATATCACTTAAAATTGCCGGATCTGCTTTTAATGCGGCAATTGATGCTTTTTGAGTAATCGAACAAGGACCTGAAGTAAATTGCCCCTGTACCTTTGTACACGCATCTGCAATTTGCTTGGAAGCACCAATGTATCCTAGTCTCCAACCTGTCATTGCCCAAGCCTTTGACATTCCATTCACCGTGACCACTTGCTCATATACCTCAGGAAACTGAGCGAGGCTTTCGTGCTTGCCTTCAAAATTGATATGTTCATAGATTTCATCAGAAATCACAACAATATGCGGGTGCTTCACTAAAACGTCAGCAATTTCACGCAGCTCTGCTTTCGAATATACAGAACCCGTTGGATTGCAGGGAGAAGAGAAAATAATCATCTTCGATTTAGGGGTAATCGCTGCTTCAAGCGCTTTCCCTGTAATTTTGAAATCATCTTCAATTCCTGCATTGATCACAATCGAATTCCCTTCCGCCACCTTAACGATTTCTAAGTATGAAACCCAATATGGTGCGGGGATGATCACATCGTCTCCTGGACCAATGATGCTTAACACCACATTGGCAATCGACTGCTTTGCACCTGTGGAAACGACAATCTGATCTTTCGTATATGTCAATCCATTATCGCGCTTGAATTTCAAGGCAATAGCTTCACGCAAATCATCATAGCCTTGAACCGGCGTGTACATGGTGAAATTATTGTTCATGGCTTCCAGTGCCGCATCTTTGATAAACTGAGGAGTGAAAAAATCAGGCTCACCTAGACTTAGCGAAATAACATCCTTCCCTTCCGCCTTTAATTCACGGCTTTTTCGGGACATAGCGATTGTAGCAGATTCTTCCATTGCCATTAATCGATCAGATAATTGAATCATGGTATTTTAAATTGCGATTAAATACATGGTAAAATTAAGCAATCTTGCGCGAAGAAAGGCAGTTTCAACGACATTAAAACGCCAAGAATTCAATACTGTATTGTGAATAAATCCCGAAGCAAGACCGACTATCTCTTGACTCTTCGAAGTACATTTACCAAAACTATGGAAACAGAGCGTTTTATTGACATTCAACGATTGGTGAAAAGCAAAAGTCCTAGGCTAGCAAAATGGCTGCCTGGCTTTGTTTTTCGCTACCTCAAAAGAATCTTGCATCAAGATGAAATCAATGCGTTCATTGAAAAAAATGGACACTTATACGATGCGGAATTCTGCGAAGAGATTATACGGTATTTCAACATCACCATTGAGATTGAAGGCATTGAAAAAATCCCCAATTCAGGACCAGTAATCATCACTATGAACCACCCGCTTGGCGGGATGGACGCTGTCGCATTTGTCGCTGCCACGAAAGGGCACAGAAAAGATTTGCGCTTCATTGTGAATGATCTACTCATGAACATGAAGAACCTCAGTGGACTTTTTGTTGGTGTGAATAAGCACGGGAAAAATGACCAATCGGTGCGGCAGCAAATTTCAGATGCATTTGAATCAGACAGTGCGTTGGTGATTTTCCCTGCTGGACTTGTAAGTCGAAAAATCAAGGGCAAGGTGCGTGACTTGGAATGGAAGAAAACATTTATCCACTACGCCAAGAAGTTTGACCAACCAATTGTTCCAATTTATATCGACGGAACCTTATCACCATTTTTCTATCGCCTTTCGCGCTTTCGTAAATTCTTAGGAATAAAAGCAAACATTGAAATGCTTTATCTTGCGGATGAATTGTTCAAGCAACGAAACAAGACGATGGTTTTCAGGGTTGGTGACCCGGTATATATAAATCAGACAGATCCGAAGGGTGACGATCGTGAGCTTGCGCAAATGGTACGAGGCCGTGTGTATGAATTAGCCAACGACGGCGAATAAGTGAAAAAGTATGAAAGAGATCATTGAAGCAATCGACAAAGAAATCATCAAAAAGGAACTCAGTAGAGAGCGCTTTATTCGATTGACGCGCAAGGGAGAAAATGAAATCTACATCATCAACCACCACAATGCCCCCAATGTTATCCTAGAAATAGGACGATTGCGCGAAGTAACGTTCCGTGCATCCGGAGGAGGAACCGGTGACGAGGTGGACTTGGATGAATATGATACTTCCGAGCATTGTTACCAACAACTGATCGTTTGGTCGCCTGAAGACGAAGAAATCGTTGGTGGCTATCGCTTTATTCGTTGCAAGGATGCCATGACCGAAGATGGTGAAATCCATCTATCTACCACCCATTATTTCGATTTTTCGGAGAAGTTCATTACCGATTATTTGCCATATACTATTGAGCTGGGACGAAGTTGGGTACAGCCAAACTTTCAACCAACGGTAAATCCACGAAAAGGACTTTTTGCATTGGACAATATTTGGGATGGGCTTGGCGCCTTGGTGATTTACAATCCTGAGATTCGCTACTTCTTTGGTAAGGTGACCATGTATCCGAATTACAACACCGCCAGTAGAGATTTCTTGCTGCATTTCATGCACCATTATTTCCCAGATACAGAGCACTTGATGACACCTTACCACCCACTCGTTCAAGAATACGATCGCGACTATGTGGAGGGACAATTGAAAGGGTTGGACTTCAAAGATGGATTCAAAGTACTGAATAGTGCAGTGAAAGAAAATGGCGAATTTATTCCCCCACTGGTAAACATCTACATGAACCTTTCACCCACCATGAAAACGTTCGGAACAGCTGTTAATCCTGAGTTTGGTAATGTGGAAGAAACTGCGATTTTAGTCACAATCGCTGATATTTATCCCGACAAGAAGGAACGTCACATGCGAATGGACGCCTAATTATTCACAGACAGATGTAATTTTTACCATTTTCCCTACCATGCATATGCTTGCGCCAGGAAAATCTTCATAGGTAACGAAGATTTTTTTTCCTTCCACCATCTTAACATCGTATGTGTTCAAGTTCATGGGCTCCAAACGCGAACCATCATTGAGTTCCAATACCCAACCACAACCATCCAATCCACTGAGATTTCTCATTTTAACTGGTACTCCATTGGTGCAATGTTGCTGTGCACATGACGAAAGCCCGAGTATAATCAACGAAAGAAAAAGAAGTTTTTTCATGGATTAAATTTCAGTGACCAATTGATGTTTTTCGATCAATTTACGCAAGTTGATCAAGGCATAGCGCATTCTTCCCAACGCGGTATTGATAGAAATATCTTCCATCTCAGCGATGTCCTTAAATGACATTTCTTGGTAGAGGCGTTTTACCAATATATCTCGTTGTGATTCTGGAAGGTGATCAATGAGTCCTACCATTTGTTTTTCCAATTCACCATACGCGAGTGCTTCGTGCGCATTTTTCTCGTCCAAGGAAAGTACACTAAAAATGTTAAAATCCTCGCGACTTGATGATGATTCAGAAATCATGCGCATCTTGCTGCTTTTGCGGAAATGATCAATCACTAAATTGTGTGCAATACGCATGGCCCAAGGCAAAAACTTTCCCTCTTCATTGTAGGCACCCAGTTTCAATGTATTGATGATTTTTACAAAGGCCTCCTGAAAAATATCTTCCGCTAAATCACGGTTGCGTACTTTCATGTAAATGAATCGATACATTTTGTCTTTGTGACGGAATAGAAGGACTTCAAAAGCCTTTTCATTTCCATCCATGTATGCACTTACGAGGTCACGATCGTCCAGATTGCTCAACAACATATTCTACTCTATTTAATGTAACTAATTGAAATTCAGAGTAAATATTTGTCTATAGGCGTTCGTGTTTAAGAATTAACAATCGCTAAAATAACAATACATTTTTAAAAACCCAACTTTTTCTTTCTTTTCAAAGAAACAGAAACTTCTATTGAGTGTTGTTATCTTTGAATTAAATCGAGGAAATGTCCAACCAGAAATACATTGAAGTCAAAGGTGCACGGGTTCACAACCTAAAAAATCTAAGTGTGCGTATTCCACATGGAAAAATGACTGTCATCACTGGTCTTTCTGGTTCAGGGAAATCATCCTTGGCTTTTGACACCCTGTATGCCGAAGGTCAGCGACGCTATATTGAAAGCCTTTCCTCCTATGCGCGCCAGTTCTTGGGTAAATTGAATAAGCCTGAAACGGATTACATCAAAGGGATTTCTCCGGCTATCGCGATTGAACAGAAAGTGATTTCAAGCAATCCTCGATCTACGGTTGGGACAAGCACCGAAATTTACGATTACCTAAAAATCCTATATGCCCGAATTGGAAATACTTTTTCTCCAATTTCTGGTGATCAGGTAAAAAAGCATGTGGTGAAAGATGTTGTTGATGCCATTAACACACACGCCGAAGGGACAAAGATGCTGATTTGCTGTCCAGTTCCTGGATTTTCAAAATATGGGGTCGAACGTCAACTTTCGATCTTGCATCAACAAGGATTCAGTCGTTTGCTATTGAAGAATGAAACAGTGCTCATCGAAGAGCAAATGTCCAATCCCGATGCCGATATTGATCAGGCGCTTTTGGTTATTGATCGGATTGCCTTGAATTTTTCAGACGAAGAACAAGCACGGTATGCCGATTCCATTCAATTGGCTTTTCTTGAAGGGAGTGGCGAATGTTGTCTTCGTATCGTTGATACGGGTGAAATGCGTTCATTCACCAACCGTTTCGAGTTGGATGGAATGGAATTTCAAGAACCGAGCGTTCACTTCTTTACCTTTAACAACCCATATGGCGCTTGTAAAACTTGCGAAGGATACGGACAAGTCATAGGAATAGATCGCAACCTTGTTTTTCCAAATAAGCAACTTAGTGTATATGAAGGTGCCATTCAACCTTGGAAAGGTGAATCCATGAGTGAATACCTGAATGAATTGATTTACAGCGCGAAAAAATTTGATTTCCCGATTCATCGACCGGTTCAGGAATTGAGTGAAAAAGAGATGGAACTTTTGTGGACGGGTAACAAGCATTTTACTGGACTAAATGCATTTTTCAAATTTCTTGAAAGCCAAACGTATAAAATCCAGTATCGTGTGATGCTCTCACGTTATCGCGGAAAAACAGATTGTCCAGATTGCCACGGAACGCGCTTGCGTAAAGATGCCAGTTTTGTCAAAGTTGAAGGAAAATCAATCGTTGACGTAGTGCTCATGCCCATCACTGAAAGTCACGCCTTCTTCTCATCGCTCGATCTTTCGACACATGACATACAAGTAGCGAAACGCATCTTGCCGGAAATCACAAGTCGACTCGGATTCTTGATGGATGTAGGGCTTGGCTACTTGACATTAAACAGGCGATCAAATTCCCTGTCTGGCGGTGAATCGCAACGCATCAACCTTGCGACCTCACTTGGAAGCAGTTTGGTAGGTTCGATGTACATCTTGGATGAACCTTCCATCGGTCTTCACCCAAAAGATACGGAGCGACTCATTACGGTGTTACATCGATTGAGAGATGCAGGAAATACAGTAATTGTCGTCGAACACGAGGAAGAAATCATGCGCGCAGCAGATGAAATCCTCGATATTGGTCCTTTGGCTGGCGCGTATGGCGGAGAGGTTGTTTTTCAAGGAGACCATGCCGCACTAATGGGGGCAACACATAGTTTAACTGCTGAATACCTTACAGGTAAACGCGCCATTCCAATCCCCAAAAAGCGCCGAGGTTCAAACAATCGCATCACCATTTCAGGTGCACGTCAATACAACCTAAAGAATGTCACGGTAGATATTCCACTCAACAGTTTTGTTTGTATCAGCGGTGTAAGTGGTTCGGGGAAATCAACACTCATCCGAGAGATTTTATATCCTGCAATTCGACGTCAACTGGGCGAGGGAGACAGTGAGTCAGCTGATTTCTCGGCCCTTGGAGGTGATTTAAAGCAAATCAAAGCGGTAGAATTCGTTGATCAAAATCCCATTGGAAAGTCATCGCGAAGCAATCCCATTACCTATATCAAGGCCTTTGACGACATTCGTGAGTTGTATGCCCGTTTGCCTTTGGCAAAATCAAGAGGATACAAAGCAGGATTCTTTTCCTTTAACATTGAAGGAGGACGTTGTGAAATGTGCGAAGGCGAGGGCGAAATCACTGTAGGAATGCAGTTCATGGCCGATGTTCACTTGCCTTGCGAGACCTGCTTAGGAAAGCGTTACAAGCAAGAAACCCTTGAAATTATCTATAACGACTTGACCATTTCCGATTTGTTGGAGTTGGATATTCAGGCCGCTTACGAACTCTTCGAGAATGGTACTGACAAATTAGAGCAAAAGATTGCTGATAAAATTAAGCCATTGATTGATGTCGGCTTGGGCTACTTAAAAGTAGGCCAATCGTCAAGTACCTTAAGTGGCGGTGAGGCGCAGCGCATTAAATTGGCGTCATTTCTTTCCAAAGGACCAGGTTCACCTGCTACCCTATTTATTTTCGATGAGCCAACGACAGGCTTGCATTTGTATGACATTGAAAAGTTGATTCTTGCCATCAACGCATTGATCGATGCAGGACACAGCGTACTTGTGATTGAGCACAATGTCGATGTGATTAAATGTGCGGATTGGGTGATTGATTTAGGTCCGGAGGGCGGTCAAAATGGTGGACACATTCTTTTCGCGGGAACTCCAGAAGGACTTGTACAGCAGCAGGATAATGCTACGGGCAGGTTTTTAGGTAAGGTTTTGAAATGAAGAATTAAAAAAGAAGGTTAATCAAAATTCTCATCCTTCCGCCTCATTCACCACCAACTCCCCTTCACTTCTAGCGATAACCGCTGAAGCCAGACAGTTTCCAAGCACATTCACTGAAGTGCGTGCCATATCCATGAGGGCATCGACAGCGAGAATGACACTTGCTCGCTCGGAGTCAAATCCTTTGATGTCCATCGCAGCGATTGTTCCTGCCAAGATCACAAACGAAGCACCGCGAACCCCTGCCACACCTTTACTTGTCAGCATGAAAATCAAGCACATGGAAATCTGTTGTCCGATGCTCAAATCGATTCCACACATCTGAGCAACAAACACTGATGCCAAGGATAAATACAAGGTCGTTCCATCGAGATTAAAACTATATCCTGTAGGAATCACGAAAGCCACAATCTTTTTCGGCACTCCAAATTTCTCCATGTTTTCCAATGCTTTCGGCAAAGCTGCTTCACTACTTGCTGTGGCAAAAGCCAAGGCCAACGGTTCTGTGATTGCTTGAATAAACCGCTTAATTGGAATTTTTGCGAGAAGGGCAATCGGAAGCAAAACACCAGCTACAAACAGAATTAAGGCAACATAGAGTGTTCCGACGAGTTTCATGAGATTGTACAAGATATCAACTCCCGACTTTGCGACGGTACTTGCCAGTGCACCAAACACCGCCAATGGCGCGACATACATGATGATATCGGTGAATTTGAACATCACTTCAGCCAAGCTTTCACTGAAATTAAGCATCGTTTGTTTGTGCTTTTCATGCTTGACCATCCCCAATCCAATAGCGAATATCACAGAGAAAACAACGACTTGAAGCACTTGGTTCTCTGCAATCGATTTGGCAATGTTTTCAGGGAAGATTTCCACAAAGTGGTCCTTGTGTTCTTTCTTTTGCTCCATCAACTCAACGGATTTGGCTTTGTCCTGCTCCCGTGCCTCCACTTTCACACCCACACCCGCTTGAGAAACATTAATGGCTAAAAGCCCAATAAACAAAGCCAAGGTTGTTACAATCTCGAAATACAAAATGGACTTCAAACCAATTCTTCCCACCTGTTTCAGATTACTATGACCGGCAATACCAACAATAAGCGTTGCAAATATCAACGGCGCAACAAGTGATTTCACCAAGCGCAAGAATATTTTTCCGAAGCGTTCCGTTTCCAAGGCAAACGCTGGAAAATCCATGCCGACTTCAATCCCAAGAATCATGGATGAAAAGATCCACAATGCCAACTTCTTCCGTTTGAAGGAAATCACAAAGAGGAACGCGATTAAAGCATATCGGACAATTTTGAATCCAACTGGATCCATATTGGGCAAGGCGCTTTCGATTAAAAAGACCAATCCGATATTAAAGAAGGTAACGATGTACCAAAACAAGCTGTAAACATTTCGCAGTGCTATCATGCGACCAAGATACACATTTTGATTTGGGCAAAATACTGAATTGACCGTGGCAAATTATTTTTTTAATGCAATTCCCCATTTTGAGAAAGTTTTTTCGTAATATTGCATAGTCATTTAAGGGAAATATTCTTTTCTCGATTCTCAACGTATTTTTTTGACACTATACACCATCGTATTTATTTAGCACTTCTTTATGGATAAAAAAGACCTGGAGCGTAAGAAGCTTTCTGATCTTCGTGAAATTGCAAAGACCATTGGAATTTCTGATGCTGATTCGTTAAAACGGCCTGAACTTCTCTCAATGATCTTGGGCGGAGCGAGCACAGAAGAAAAAACCACATTGCCTGAAACTCCTGCAGCAACAGAGGAAAATATTGTTCCACAAGAAAAACCGCACAGAAAGCGAATCCGTCGTGAAGAAACACCTCAACCATCTTTGTTCAGTGAAAAACCTGCTCAGGTGAATGAGGAAACCCAAGAATATCCAGAGCAAACAAAACAAAATACTGAAATCGTTGCGGAAAAAGGAAAGAATACGCCAAAGAAAGGTGGCCGTAACTTGTTTGATTTAGCGCAGAAAGGTGCGAAGCAAGATGACGCTACACCGGCACCGGAATCGACTTCTGAAGAACGTGTAAAGTCAGATTTGTCAGAAAACAAACCATCTGATAATGAACAAAATGAGCGTCGTGAACGAAATGACCGCTTGAACAACAATGGCAATAGAAATCAACAAGGAAATAACCCGAACCAGCAGCATCGCAACAATCCGAATCAGCAGCAAGGGAACAATCCGAATCAAGGAAATCAGCATCAACACCGTCAACCACACCACCAAAAACAGGAGGATAAATTAGAAGACGGATATGACTTGGTAGGAATTGTCACTGCAGAAGGTGTTCTTGAAGTCATTCAAGACGGATACGGTTTCTTGCGTTCTTCGGATTATAACTACCTTCCTTCCCCTGATGATATTTATGTGTCTCAAAATCAAATCAAATTGTTTGGTTTGAAAACAGGAGATACCATCAAAGGAACAATTCGTCCACCACGTGAAGGTGAAAAATTCTTCCCATTGGTAAAGGTTGAATCTATCAATGGCCGTGATCCCTCGTACATCCGTGATCGTGTGCCTTTTCAATACTTAACGCCACTTTTTCCAGACGAGAAATTTAAATTGACAGGTCACAAGCAAGAAACGCTTTCAACGCGTGTGATGGATTTGTTTGCTCCGATTGGTAAAGGTCAACGTGGAATGATTGTGGCGCAACCGAAAACAGGTAAAACCATGTTATTGAAGGATGTGGCGAATGCCATTGCAGCGAATCACCCTGAGGTTTACTTGATTGTCTTGTTGATCGATGAACGGCCTGAAGAGGTAACTGACATGGCGCGAAGTGTGCGTGCTGAGGTAATCGCATCAACATTTGACGAACCGGCAGAACGACATGTGAAGGTTGCCAATATGGTCTTGGAAAAAGCCAAGCGCATGGTAGAATGTGGTCATGACGTTTGTATTCTCTTGGATTCAATTACACGTCTGGCGCGTGCATACAATACCGTTTCTCCTGCATCCGGAAAAGTACTTTCTGGTGGTGTTGATGCCAATGCACTTCACAAGCCAAAGCGTTTCTTTGGTTCGGCACGTAAAATTGAAAATGGAGGATCTTTATCCATTCTTGCGACTGCATTGACGGAGACAGGTTCAAAAATGGACGAAGTAATCTTCGAAGAATTCAAGGGTACAGGTAATATGGAGCTTCAGTTGGATCGTCGAATTTCAAACCGACGCATCTACCCTGCAATCGACATCATCGCTTCGGGTACTCGCCGTGAGGATCTTCTTGTAGGAAAAGATGTACTTCAACGCATTTGGTTGATTCGCAAATTTATCGCGGACATGACACCAGTTGAAGCCATGGAGTTTATGAAGTCACACATGGAGAACACCATTTCGAACGAAGAGTTCCTGGTTTCAATGAATAGTTAATTCCATGAAAATTACGGTGAAGGTTGGCGTGATTAGCGCCTTAAGTTGGATTGCCATAAAGTACATTTTATTTGTATTGGATATTTTCCCAGGACAAATGGCGCCAACGGCAATGCTCAATATCTTTGGTTTGTTGTCGGCAATTTCAATAGGCTTATTTATTCAAAAGCGCCGTGACACCATGGAGACGAATGCACTGTACGATATGAAAGGTGCGATGAGTTCAGGTTTACCCTATGTATTGATGGTTAGCGGATTTCTCTATCTCTTCTATACGCAAATCAATCCAGAGTTTGTCTCGCATCAAATCGCTGAAGGCGAAGCGACCATTGAAAAGATGATCGACAATCCAAAGCAGATGGCTAAGTTTCGCAAAGAGAATCCAGATGCGGAGGTGATGACGGATGCGCAAATTGAAAAACGGTTAAAAAGTAACAACAAGAAAGGTGCGGCACCTGGATTCACTGCAACGATTAGTCTCTTGGCATTGCTCCTACTTGCCACTTTGTATAGTTTACTTGTAACACTGATTTATCGACAAATCGTTTTTAGGCCCAGAAAAGATTAAAGTCCATTAACTATTTCCTCACCCAGCTTATCATAATCTATTCCGTCAAAATTTCCTGAAGACATCATCAGTAGCACCGAGTTGTTCCATGTCTTTGTGCGAATGAAGTCAAGCACTTCTTTTGTCGTGTTCATCACATGTACATTTCCACCAAAACCATAGGACACCAGCTCTTTCGAAATAGGCTCTAGCTTTTTGTGTGCCACCACATCAGGACTATAGTAGACAACCGCTTCATCCGCCATTTGCATGGAATTGAGGTAATGAGGTAAAAATTCCTTTTTCAAGGATGAAAATGTGTGCAACTCCATACAAGCAATCACTTTACGCGATTTGAATTGATCCTTTACTGCTTTTGTTGTTGCCTTTAGTTTTGAGGGTGAATGGGCGAAATCTTTGAAAAGGATGAAATCCCCCTGCTCTTTTACCTTTTGTAATCTTTTTCCTGCTCCTGTAAATGACTGAATCGCGGTAAGAAAATCATGTGATTGAATACCTATAGCTTCACCGATACGCATTGCCCCCATTAAATTCTGAAGGTTGTGTTCTCCAAATACACGCAATTCATAGATTTCTCCTTCATGAAACAAGCGTGTTCCTGTCGCCGTCACCTCATACGTCGGTACGCCATAGGCAACTGTTCTTTTGGAACTTGCATATTTCTGTCCCAATTTCTGCACTTCAGGATCATCTTCGTTATAGATCAGTGTTCCCCCCTCCTCGATCAATGAACAGAAAATATCGAACTGATCAACATAATTTTCAAAAGTTGGAAACACATTGATATGGTCCCAAGCGATACCACTAATTATGGCAACATTCGGTTTGTAAAGATGAAACTTTGGTCGACGATCAATCGGTGAACTCAGGTATTCGTCCCCTTCAAGAATCATGATTTTCGCGGATTCCGAAAGACGCACCATACAGTCGTACCCTTCCAATTGGGCACCAACCATGTAATCCACATCCATGTTCAACGCATTCACCACATGGAGCAGCATTGAAGTAATGGTTGTCTTGCCGTGAGACCCTCCAATGACGACACGCGTTTTATCTTTACTCTGCTCATATAGGTACTCTGGATAGGAAAAAATTGGAATGTTCAATCCCTTTGCTTTCAACAATTCAGGATTGTCTTCACGGGCGTGCATCCCCAGGATAATGGCGTCGATGCTGTTTGTGATTCGCGATTCATCCCACCCTAAATTTACGGGTAGGATCCCTTGTTTTTCCAAACGCGTTCGTGATGGTTCAAAAATTTCATCATCCGAACCGGTGACATTTACCCCCTTACGACTCAATGCAATTGCAAGATTATGCATGGCGCTACCACCAATGGCAATGAAATGTACATTCATGATTCAGTGTTTGATTTTTTAAAGAAGACAAAAATATCAGCAATGGGAGGCGCAACTAGACACAAGGTTCCAAAATCGGTGGCGAGATGACATATTTTTTCATTGCTTGAATCGATGATCGACACCGGTATCATGATTGATACCAATCCGATGTAATAGATCCAGTCCCACCAATTTCCTGCCTTCGAATATTTTCGACTAAACATTTGCAACGCAATGTAAATGACAGTGAGTACAAGAAGCCAAATTGGCAAGATGCTGACCTTTTCGATTGAATTCGTCAACCAAAAGTAACTGCAAACAAAGATGCCAATGATCAGTTTGCCTACGACGGCGGGAAGAAGAAGTACTTTCATACACAAAATATTACATGAAAATAGTATATACGTGTATGCTATAATTGACGTCAACGAGAAATTTCCAACAACGGACTATGGAATACTGAAAATCAATAATTTTTCTTAAGTTTGCCGCTTTGTGTTTCTTTTTGCCACACATACTCTGTTGTTGCTACTCCATTTTTCGAGTAGGTGACAGAATATAATGTTTGGGTACGCACATATACATTCCCCTCCCCATTGATGACAACCACGCGGCGTGTAATGACAGCAGTCAACAGATCATCGTGATCTTTTTGCTCAAATATTTCTTGAGACACACCTTCAGGAAATTCTTTACCTAAGGAATTCACCATGTACACCTTTTCTGGTTGCGTTGATTCTATCTGGTCGAGTTTGGCCTGATTTGACTGGGTGATATCAGATTGCGCCTTCTCACTTTCGGAGATACTTTTATCAGCGGCGTATGTCACTGAATTTATTTTGTTGACATTTTCCACATGATTATCGTTCGACTCTTGGGTACTTTTCGACACCGACTGATCGATTTCATTGATTCTTTCTGTAGCCCTTTGTCGTTGTGCGTCATCATTTTTTATCGCATCAACAGTTACCTCAGTGCTATTTTTCTCGACTTCAAGAACGGAAGTCACCAATTCTGTATGCTTTGCAATAGCCACTTGATCCTCCGCGTTAATATCCTCTTGGATGGCGTTGATTTCATTTTTATTCTTAAGGTACTTTTCGGTTTCAGCCATGTATTCCTCGTACTGCTGATCTTCGATCGAGGTCACCGTTGACTCAATGATTTCAAGGTTGTCTTGGTATTTCTCAGTGCGCGACTCCTCCGTTCGTGTTGCCATGTCCATAAATTCAGACACTTTCTCCACATTATTCATGGTCTTTTCATCGGCTTCTTGATGCATTGCGCTATTCGAATTCAACACGGCCTCTTCGATTTTCACCAATTCAGCATTGTTATCATTGGATTGCTGTGCGTCGTTGTCCACGTCGCCGCCTATACCCACTTCAATGGCATTAAAGTTCGTTTGATTATCGATATTTTCTTTTTGATTTTTTTTGCTTTTCTCTTCATCCAAGGTCGCGGCATAAACCAGTACTTTCTCAATTTCCAAGTCGGCATCTTTCTGTTCTTCCAAATGTTTAATTGCCTCGACACCTTGTTCTTGATCAATGAGATCTAAGCGTTTGCTCGTTTTTACATTGGTTTCATTCTCGCTCAATTCCAATTCTGTCACTGTGGCAGCTGCTTGGACCGAAACACCATCAAGAATTGAATTATTCTCGCGATGCACCGTATCTCGTTGTGCGAAGTCGAGGGATGTTTCTTGCTCGATTAAATCGATTTTCTCTTGAGCCCGCTGATGGTCAGCGGTACTCATCATATCATTTTCTTGGTCGATTTTCGCGGTCATTTTTTCAACTTCCACAATGGCTTCAACAATTTCCCTATGGCTAGAATCATTTGTGATTTCTGACTTACCAATTTTCTCTAAAATATCATTGATTGAATTTTCCGTTTCATTGAGTTCTGCGAGTCGAATTTGTGTCAACTCTGTTTCATCATTTTTAATCGCATTGATTTGATCTTCTATTTTTGAGGACTTTAAATTTTCTCGGTCATATTGCGCTTTTTGCAACAGTGCATATCCATCCATCACTGAGTTATCCATTGGATCACCGAGGTTTTCCAAACTTGTAGAAGATGCCACGACAGGATTCAAGATAGTATTGATTTCTTCTAATTTTTTAATTGGGTGTTGATCTCCAGGTCGTTGCAATTTCGCCATTTCATAAGCATCACGTGCTTTGTCATAACTTTTCGATGCGAAAAACGCATCTGCCTCAGATAGTAATGTTTGGTAAGCTGCATTTTGATCGTTCACCATTTTCTCTGTCGCCTGACGTTTCGCCTCTTCCAGTTTGGATTGTACATCGCTATTGTTTGGGAATATTGCGAGAGCATCTTGGTAGGACTTTATTCCGGCATTGAAATCTTGTGCAGCAATCTGTGAATCACCTGATTTTACAAGATTGTCAAAATTATTTTTTCGGTCAATATCATTTTTACGGCTATTGGCAATATCATCCAGAATACCTTGAACTTCTTCGATTTTTTTCAAAGCAAACTGGTCATCTTTCTTTACAGAAAGTGCATTTTGAAATTGAGTCAACGCCTGCTCATAATTCTCTGTCAAAAGACTGCCGGCTCCTTTCGCCATATAGTCCTGATATAATTGATTTTGCTGCGCTGCATTTGTCGCTTCGTTTTGCAATTTTGTTAGCTCGTCAATTCTTTTTTGAGGAATCACATCCTCTGGCTTCATTTGTTTTGCTTGTTCAAAAGTGGCGATTGCCTTTGTGAAATTTCCAGCAGTAACATACTGTTCTGCTTCTTTCAGTTTCAAGGCATAAATGCGTTCCTTTTCTTCAATTTCCCCCACCTTTTTCAAAAGCTCTTGAGGACGTTTATCTTCTGGCTGCGCCTTCATCGCACGATCAATATACTGTCGCGCACCCGCATAATCCTTTTCATCAATTTTTGTCTGTGCAGCGGCCAATATATTTTCAAAAATCTTATTCTTTTCATCCAAATTATCCTTCGCCAATCGTTCCGCCTCTGCCGCTTTATCTACGGGTTCTTTTTCGGCAGGCTTTAGATTATTCGCATTGTTGTATTCTTTGATTGCTGCTAAATAATTCTTTTGAGCCATGAGTTCATCGCCCTTACTCATGAATGTTGAATACTGCGTATCAATTTCTTTTTGCTTCGCGAGATTTGTTTTTAATTTTTGAAGTTCAGTGATTTTATCCTTAGGCTCCTGCTCGCTCGGCTTCTTTTGTTGCGCCTCGGTATATTTCCCAATCGCACCATCCAAATTATTTGCAGCTTCCAGCGCACGCGCGTCAGTCATTAACGCCTGGTATTCAGATTCTAATTGCGTTAATGCCGCATCCGCTTTTATAGCATCATCGACAATCTTTAGTTTTTGAGTAATAATGGGGTCTGAATGGATATTTTGAGCCGCTGTAAGCTTCACCTTAGCTTCAGACCATTTTTGATCGACTGCGAGCTGCAATCCTTCTGCTTTGAATTGTTGGAATTCGGCCTCCAATTTTGCTTTTTCCTCTGCATCACGAATTTGAGTGATTACATTATTCAATTTCACTTGGACCACGGAATCCTTTTTCAGCGCAAGTGCTTCTTCATATTTTAGTTTGGCATCAGAAAATTTAGTACCCTTTACGGCGACATCACCTTCCGCAACAAACTTATTAAATTTGGCATCCCTGGCCGCATTATCAGCAACTTCAGCAAGTTTGACTTTTATCTCTTCTAATTTGGCATTGGCTTCACCATTGCTTGGATCCAGGGAAATAACTTCATCATATTTCACCTTTGCCTCAATCCATTTTGACTGATCAAACAACGTTTTTCCTTCAGTTAGAAACTTTTGAATTTTAGCCAAACGTTCCTGCTCCTTCAGCGCTTCAGCCATTTTTACATCACATTCCGTGATTCGGTCGGATGCGGATGTTGATCCAGGCTCATACTGCAAAGCTTCCGTATATTTGACTTTAGCTTCTGCATACTTCCCTTCTGTAAATAACAAATCTGCCGCTGCTACGGCATCATCATATTTTTGCTTTTTCTCTTTTTCAGCGGTGGCTGCAGTCATCTTCTTTTCAATTTCCGCCAAACGCGTAACTGGCAACTGCTCTTCTGGTTTTAAATCTTTAGCAATTAAATACTTCTCTTTCTCAGCTTTCCAACTCTGCTGCTTGAAAAACATTTCCGCCTGGGTGATGACCTGGGTGTATTCTACTGTTTTCTGTAATGCTGCAGCTTGAACCTTTGGATAATCCTCATTCTTTAGGGCAGCTGCCTCATTGTATTTTGTAATCGCTTGCTCATACTTCTTTTGATCGCGCAAGGTATTCGCCGCATTTATTAGGTTGTAGTACTCTTGATTTTCCTGCTGATCGGCGAGTTGTAATGACTTCGCCTCTTGAATTTTGATATCCAGCTTATCAATTTCTTTTGTGGCATACGCATCGTTCATTTTATACCCAAGAGCCTCCTCGTATTTCAACATGGCCTCTTCGTATTTATTTTGATCACGCAACCCATCCGCAGCAGAAATAGCCGCATTGTATTTGGCATCGTTTGCTGCATTGTTCACTGTCGCATTGCCCAAGGCCTTATCGATTTTGGCTTTTGTACGATCTCGAACAGCTACATCCAAATCAGGAGCTGCTTTTGTGCTATTCCACGTATACACTTCTACGGGTTCCGTATTCAAGAACGAAAAGTCAACATTAGGAACCGAAGCGAAAATCGAGGCATTCAAATTCGGAAGTGGTTGATAATCTGCACCTGCTGGCAAATCTTCCTCATTCAACGTGACATAGTTAAAATTAACTCGTTGCGTAACAAAACCAGATTTAGTAAAGACCACTGAAAATGGTTTTTTGTAATTCACATTTCCTTTGACACTATATTTTCCATCCGCCCCAGACGCTGCAGAACTTACGGTACTGCCATCTTGTACAATGGCAACAGTGACACCTGACTCTATTTTTTTTGTTGTTGTATTGGAAACATTTCCTTTGAATAGAAAGGATACGGATTGTGCATTCACAAAAATGCTACATAGAAGAAACCCGAATACCAGCAAATATCTCATACGGTTGGAATAAAACGCCACCTGATACAACGCGTTACAGAATTGGTTTAATTTTGAACTCAAATACTTACAAAGATGAAGAAAAATCTTCACATGAACACTACTTCAAATGCTGAACATTGATCAATTGAGTTATTGGGAACGAAGTCGCTATTTTGAAGGGATTGACTTCTTGATTGTTGGTGCCGGAATCGTTGGCTATAGCACAGCACTTTCTCTACGAGAAAAATATCCTTTTGCGAAAATTGTCATTATGGAGCGAGGATATCTGCCTTCTGGCGCAAGCACAAAAAATGCTGGTTTTACTTGCTTTGGCAGCGCAAGTGAATTGCTCGCTGATCTAGAAACAATGCCTGAAGATACCGTTTGGTCCACCGTTCAGAAACGTTGGGAGGGCCTTCAGCGATTAAAATCTATTGTAGGTGAAGGTATGAAGCATGAGATTCATGGCTCTTGGGATTTATTTCGTCATTCAGAAAAAGAGATTGCATCAAAGGTTATTTCTCAGCTACCCTATCTCAATGCAAAAATCAAGGAAATCACGGGTCACGATAACGTGTATTCGATGGACAATGATGTATCATCAACATTTGGTTTTCAAGGAATTGAATCGAGTTGCTTCAACCGATTAGAAGGTCAAATAGACACTGGGAGCATGATGCATTGCTTGCATCAAAAGGCCATTGAATCCAATATCATGACCATGTTTGGCATTTCCATCATCGCCCTTCAATCGGCACTTTACAATGTTCAATTACAGACTTCCGTCGGATTTCTTACGGCTGGAAAAGTATTGATTTGTACCAATGGATTTGCTAAACAATTTTTACCGCAGCACGACATACAACCTGCCAGGGCGCAAGTTTTAGTCACGAGTCCAATCGATGAACTTAAAATCAAAGGAACCTTCCACTATCATAGTGGGTATTATTATTTCCGAAACATTGGTGATCGCGTGCTCATTGGCGGTGGACGAAACTTGAATTTTGAAGGTGAAACTACTACCGAGTTTGCTAATACAGCGCAAATTACATCTGCCTTGAAAGACATGCTATCATCTGTTGTTCTGCCCAATATAGATTTCTCGATCCAATACGAATGGGCTGGAATTATGGGGGTTGGAAAAACAAAAGCGCCAATAATCGACAAAATTGATCAACATATTGGTGTTGGGGTGCGCATGGGAGGAATGGGCGTTGCGATTGGTAGTCTCGTCGGTTATGAACTTACCGAATTATTCTAATGAACAAGGTCCCTTAAAAATGCTACTTTTGCACAAATAAAACATACAATGAAAAACACTGCCCTTACAGATGTGCACATCGCACTCGGAGCGAAAATGGTTCCTTTCGCTGGTTACAACATGCCCGTTCAATATGAAGGGGTGAATGCCGAACATGAAACCGTGCGCAACGGAGTTGGCGTTTTTGATGTTTCACACATGGGGGAATTTGTACTTAAAGGACCAAATGCCTTGGCATTGATTCAAACGTTCTCTTCGAATGATGCTTCTGTTCTATTTGATGGAAAAGCACAATATAGCTGCATGCCAAATGGTAAAGGAGGAATTGTTGATGACCTCATTATTTACCGTGTGAATGCTGAAGAGTATTTCATCGTGGTAAATGCTTCCAACATCGAAAAAGATTGGAATTGGATGAGCTCACACAACGACATGGGCGTTGAGATGCAGAATCTTTCAGATGACTATTCACTCTTGGCAATCCAAGGACCGAAGGCAGCAGAAGCAATGCAATCTCTTACAGATGTTGACTTAAAAAACATGGTGTATTATACATTTACACATGGCACATTTGCTGGAATTGAGAATGTAATGATTTCAGCGACAGGATATACTGGATCTGGAGGCTTTGAAATTTATGTAAAGAATACGGATGTGAAGCAGGTGTGGGATAAAGTTTTTGAAGCAGGCGCATCGTTTGGAATTAAGCCGATAGGCTTGGCAGCGCGAGATACACTTCGTTTGGAGATGGGATTCTGCTTGTACGGCAACGACATCGACGATACGACTTCACCTTTGGAAGCTGGACTTGGATGGATTACTAAATTCACCAAAGATTTTGTGGATTCAGAGTTCTTGAAAAATCAAAAAGAAGTAGGTGTTGCACGTAAACTTGTTGCTTTTGAAATGGTTGACCGTGGAATTCCAAG
Organism: Crocinitomicaceae bacterium; assembly: GCA_040379705.1. Classification (GTDB taxonomy): domain Bacteria; phylum Bacteroidota; class Bacteroidia; order Flavobacteriales_D; family Crocinitomicaceae; genus M0103. Next base: position 15,744 of record JBEIKR010000010.1, on the reverse strand, counting down.
ACACGACTACCCTATTCTTGATGCTTCAGGAGCAACAATTGGTAAGGTAACATCTGGAACGATGTCTCCATCCATGAAGCTTGGAATTGGATTAGGATATGTGACTGTAGATCATTCAACACTAGACTCAGAAATCTTTATTGAAATCCGTGAAAAAGGTGTGAAGGCAAAAGTTGTTAAATTGCCTTTCTACAAAAAGTAATAAGTTAGCTTTACGATAAATCAAGGGCTTGGGTTTGACTCAAGCCTTTTTTATGCTTGAACTTCTGAGCTTTTAGGAACTCGGAATAAGAGAATCAATCCAATCACGAAGAAGCCAACGAGTGCGAGCACAGAAGTGCGAATGTCTGCAAATGACTCGATAAGTCCGAAAGAGAAAGTACCAATCGCAAGTCCAATTTTCTCACTTACGTCAAAAAAGCTAAAGTATGATGCATTGTCGTCGGTTTCTGGCAACATTTTGGAATACGTTGATCGGGCTAGCGATTGAATCCCTCCCATCACCAATCCTACCACCCCAGCTGCAATGTAAAATTGCCATGGTTTATAGACAACGAAGTACACGTAGACGCAAAGTAGAATCCACACACAAATAGCTAGTGCCAAGCCCTTTAAGTTACCTACTCGAGATGCCAATTTGGAGAATAAGAACGATCCGAGCATACCTACGAATTGAATTATCAAGATACTGACGATTAAATCTTGGGTTTTAATTCCAACGATTTCCTTGTTCGCAAATGCCGTGGCCATGATCATCACCGTTTGCACCGCCATATTGAACATGAAGTAGCTCGCTAGGTAACGTTTCAATGCCACCCGCGAACGAATGTCAAGCCATACTTTCTTCAACTCACGAAAGCCACTGCTGAACAAATGTCCTTTTTCACCTTTTTGTGGTGTCACCGCTGGAAGACGTCTGAAGGTATAAAAAGCAAATGAAATCCACCACAAACCGACCAATGGAAATGCGTACTTGATAGGCATGACTTTCGTGAACTGTGTCAATACGAGAATGATAATCAATAAGATAGAACTTCCTAGATAACCCATTGAAAAGCCGCGCGCACTGATTTTATTGTGGTCTTGTGGATCGGCAATTTCTGGAAGGTAGGAATTGTAATAGACCAAACTTCCCCAATATCCGATACTCGCAAAGAACAAAGGCAAAATGGTCAAGCCAATCGCATACGGTGTATAATCGACACCTCCATTGCTCGGATTAAAGAAGTAGAGTAATCCACTGGATATGGCACCCATGAAACAGAAAAACTGAAGAAAGCGTTTCTTTTTACCTGAATAATCTGCCATTCCAGATAATAATGGAGTTGAAAAGGCAACAACGAGATAAGAAATTGAAACAAGGTAAGCGTAAAACTCTGTGTTTTTAAACTGCATCCCAAAGAAAGATACGGTATCATAAACGGTCTTTCCGGTTTCCTCATCCTTGATACTCGTCAATTTCTCAAACATGATTGGAAAAATTGCCGAGCTAATAATCAATGGATAAACGGAGTTTGCCCAATCATAAAATACCCAACCTCGAATCGTACTTTTATCGCCTTTCATTGCCTTCATTTATTCAATCCCATCAACATACGGCTGTAAATATAGAAAATCAGGTGTAAGTTGACCATCAAAATTTGTTTCGCTACCCCTCGCGATGATCGCGTCAGGATCTTCAACAAGTAAGGCTGGAAGAATATGCTTCATCAGTTCGTTTCCAAAATCTTCAGAAGCATCTTTTGGTAATTCACATGGTAAATTATCCACAGCCATCACTGCGATGACACCTTCTTTCGTGAAATCATCTTCTTCGCCCGTTGTTGGATTATATCCATAGATTGGATCTGCGATTTTACTCGGACGAATGGTTGAAGCGATTGGTCCAGAAATGTCACATGAAATATCAGCGACTACAGAAAGTCGACAGTTGTCTGCTTTCAAATCGTTGGCTGTGATGATGTTTGGTGAACGGTTGCTCCAAAAATGACAGGGAATATATACGTCAGCAACAGATAGATAGCGCGCGAATGTCGATTTATACAATTCTGGTGATGCGTAGAATGTAGCTTTGTCAAATGCTGTCCCGTCTTTTGGCGCATAATAATCTTCGAGTTCAAGATGTGTAAACACCGCCTCATTGAAATTATTCGCAAGGAATTCTTCAGGTGAAACTTCTTTAATTGGCAATTGATCTACGATTTCTCGGGCTCCATGCCCTACTCTTCCGAAACCTGTCAACACGATTCGTATGTCCGGACTAGCAATGATTTTTTTCATTTCCTGCTCCATCTCCACACGGTCAGTACATGTGTGTGCCGGCTTCAAATCATAAGTACCATGCTTCAAACCGTAGGTTCTAAATGCATTGTAAGTTCCTACAATTCCTGCATATCTTCCGAAACCAATGACGCGCTTGTTTTGTTTATTCTTGAGTACTTCATAGTCGACTAAACGAATTCTTTTATCCAGAATTGCACGCAATAGATCTCTGTTATACGGTTGTTTCTTCAGAGTATGTGAAAAGAATAAGAATGTTTTGTTCGGAATAAGGTCTTCAATCTTCACCTCTTTCACTCCCATGATAATGTCACATTGGGATAAATCATCCGCCAACTTCACTCCTGCAGCTTCGTACTCTTCATCCTTAAATGCACGAATTGGGCTTCGCTGAACGATGATCTCTACATTTTGAAATCTAGACTGTGCGGCCTTGCATTGTTCTGGAGTCATTGGCACTCGGTGATCAGGTGGAACTTTCCCTTCCTTAATCAATCCTATCTTAATTTTGCTCATACGCTTAAATCGGTTGTTTTAATAAAAAGGAATCAATGAACTCACGCACACACCCATCACCCCCTTTTTTCGTCAGAATGACATCTACATTCGTTTTCACATTCGGAACAGCATCGGCTGGACATGCAGAGAATCCTACGGCATGAATCATTTCCAAATCGTTGATATCATCACCAATCACTGCCACATTTTCGAATGCGATTCCAAGCTTTTCACAAAGCAGAGTGAGCACTTCCATTTTAGGCTGACGCGTCACCTCACAGTGCTGGATGCCTAACATTTTGCAACGAGAATTGACTACACCCTCCATAAAACCAGAAGAAATTACCGCAACTTGAAACTCCATTTTTACCAAATGTTGAATCGCCATGCCATCCTTCGTATTGTATTTTTTAATGTGGTCACCATTTTCAGTGAAGTACATTCCACCATCTGTCATGACTCCATCAACGTCCAATACCAACAAGCTGATTTTATTCAATTTCTTGTTCCACAAGTCAGTACGAAACATCGGTTTGAACAACAAGGACATGAGATCTACATTGTATTCTTCGCAAACAGCCTCTAGATCATATAGCGTCAATTCATGCACATCATCAACATCTAAGTCATCCAAAAATTGATTGAACTTGATTCCGAACTTTGTGCAAAGGCCTTTGATATTTTGTTCTAATAACATTCTTATACGATATTATAGCCAACGCTCGAAGCGACAGCGCGCAATTGACCGAGTAATTCTGAAAATTCAGCATGATTCAATTGCTGAGAGGCATCAGACTTTGCCACACTAGGATCGGGATGTACCTCAATCAGCAATCCATCAACACCCATTGCCACACAGGCTTTTGACAAGGATGGAACACCATACGCATAACCCATCGCGTGAGAAGGATCAAGAATCACAGGTAAATTTGTGTATTCTTTCATCCAAGCTACGCCGCATAAATCCAAAGTAAAGCGTGTCGCTGTTTCGAATGTTCGAAGACCGCGCTCACAAAGAATCACATTTTCGTTTCCTCCAGAAAGAACAAATTCAGCCGCTTGAACAAATTCTTGTACCGTTGTTCCGAAACCTCTTTTGATCAATACTGGCTTGTTAATTTTAGCACAAGCACGAAGAATTCCTTGATCATACATGGCTTTAGCACCCACTTGAATGACATCCGTATATTCAATAATTTCATGAATGTGCGTAGCGTCGCGCGCTTCAGTAATCACACTAAGTCCATATTCTTCGCGCATTTTCGCCAATAACTTCAATCCTTCCAAGCCTAATCCTTGAAACGAATAAGGGCTTGTTCTCGGCTTGTAGCAACCTCCACGCAATGTTGTTAATCCAAGGCCTACAAGCAATTCCGACGATTGTCGAATCTGCTCTTCCGACTCTACGGAACACGGCCCACCAATCAAGAGTGTGTTGTGCGTGTCTCCACCGATTTCAACATTTCCGATTTTCACCGTGCGCGTTTCGGTCTTATATTTTCTTGACGCCAACTGCATATCGTTTGGAAAAATCCAAGAATTGTCGGTGTAATTTTCCAAAGCAGCAGGAACCTCTTTCACCCCACTTCCAAGAATCAACACGTTGACTCCTTCAGAAATGATGTGAAATGCATTGGATTGTGCTGCCAATGTTGCCGCAACTTCCGCTGTGACAGATGATTTCAAATGTATGATCATAATTCTCCTTTGATCAGGTGTACAAAATTTATTATTCCACAAGCCTTCCCCGCTCGATTCACCACCGGTAAATACATCACTGGAAAGCTGCATTTTTTTATGCGTTGAAGCATTTCAACTACCGTGTTATCGTCAAACAAATGAACTGGATTTTCATTGATCATCGCTATCGGATTCAATTCCGAATGTTGGTCCAACGATTTCAATAAGGCTTTGCGAATATCTGCTGATGAAATAATTCCCGAAAGAGTTCCTTCTTGGTTAGTGACCAAACAAAAGCCTAGGTTTCCAACTTCTATGGTTACAAGAACCGAACGAAGGTCAATGTCTTCCAATCGAACTACCGGACATTCTTCAATGGGAATCATAAAGTCACCCACCTTGAAATGTGATTCGATTTCACGTTTCGTAAGATTCATCAATGCGTGACCAACGCTTGGTGCATTGAACAAGTACGAGCCAGAGACCGATGAACTCACACCCATATTGCGAAGAATGAAGGAAACTTCTCCGTTCACACCTCCATCAACGTGTATAGATTTCGATGGAAAACGGCTTCTAAACTGCCGAATTTTCGTAAAGTTTATGCGATCAAACACACCTCCACTTTGTCCTGGGATGGTCGCCATGATTAAAATAAAATCAAAATCACTGTAATCATCAAACACTTCAATGGACGTCGGCGTAACGACAGCCAGACCTTTTTTACCTGGAATGTCTGAAGGCAGGTCTAATGAAGATGTTAGGTCCTCAAATTGGAAGGTCACATAGTCAACGGGGTGCTTTCGCAATAAATCAAAGTACTTCTCTGGTTGATCCGTAATAATGTGCAAATCAATGGGAAGTGAACACCATGAGCGAATGGAAGCGATATCATCAAACACCGATACATCATCGTTGCAATCCACGTGAAGCATATCTACTTGATGCGCCTCAAGATCGCGAATGACCTCCTCTAAAGGACGTTTCTTGTCACTGTAAATAGATGCGGAAATTTTCATCAGTCGTAAATCACGTATTTAGGTTTGAAGCTACCATCACAAACGACAATGCGGCATCCTTTTTCATCTTTAAAGACAGTGCTGTCGAGTTGCTGTCTCAATTGAATCAACAATTTCATTTCAATAAACACCAAATCTTGCCCCTCTCCCTGATCAGTCGCAATCAACTGAACATCATATATTCCTTTGTGATTGACAAGACGAATATTCTGTTCAGATTGCCCAACTAAGTTGTTTTTCTCCCAAAACTTCCCAAGTCGCTGAGCAAGGACTTCATCTTCGCGGTCAACAAAATAAATATTGAGATTTTTACCTTCCAATTTATTTCCATAACCACCAGAGCAAGCCGTAATAAAGAAGACTAGAAAAATTCCGAAAAAGAAACGATTCATTTCACGCATTTTGGTACTCAAAGATACACATTCCCTTTTGGATTATGGTAATTGTGTACTTTTGAAACATGACAAAGTTTTCACTGACAAATGCCGTATTTACGGGCTTCAAGGAAAGAGAAAGTCCTTTTGATCTTGAAATTCCAGATTCTTTTAATGGAAAAGTGATTGTATTTTGCCACGGCTTCATGGGATACAAAGATTGGGGTTGCTGGAATTTGGTACAGGACTATTTCGTTTCGCTAGGATTTGGATTCTGTAAGTACAATGTCAGCCACAATGGCGGGACAGTGGAAAACCCCATTGATTTCTCCGATCTTGACGCCTTTTCGGAAAATACCTATTCAGGTGAAATTGAGGATTTAAATGCACTCTTGAACACACTTTCTATCTATATCAAAATTCCATTCGAGGTCGGTCTCATTGGTCATTCTCGAGGCGGAGGAACAGTTCTTTTGTCAAGTCACCACCCTTCTGTAATAGCCCTTGTTACTTGGGCTGGAATCTCTTCCATTGAATCACGTTTTCCTCAAGGTGTTGAGTTAGCTAGATGGAAAAATGATGGTGTTCGCTATGTCAGAAATGGCCGCACACAGCAAGATCTTCCCATGCTTTATGGACTTTTCGAAGACTTTGTTGCCAACACTGAGCATCTAAACATTCAAGCAGCTTGTGAAAAAATGACTATTCCGGCACTGATTATCCATGGTGAAAAGGATACTTCAGTCTCAATTTCTGAAGGAGAAGCACTTTGCAAATGGCTCAATGATGAACTCATTCGCATTGAAGGAGCGGACCATACTTTTTGCTCTGCTCAACCTTGGAATAACTCCGAGATGCCGAATGAACTCATGGAAGTTTGTCAGATTACCGCAGATTTTTTCTTAACCCAGTAAGCTATTCAGCTATAAATCGTTCCTTTTGGGCTGTTGTTTGCATAATACAATACCTAGAAGCCATTCGGTGTCTTCGTTTTGCAACCCAACGATAAACAGCATTGGTTAATGTCCGTGGAAGAACCCGAAAAAAGCGCAATGAACGGTATGGATTGCGCAGAAATAGACAAAGCTGAAAGGCTGCCGCCGATTCCGAATAAAGTTGCCCTTCAGAATAGAAATAAACCGTACTAAAATCGGGAATAACACCTTTCTCAATTAAAAAGTGTTGTGCAAAAGGCGATTGAATGGCTGAAAAGTAGATGATCGGACTTCTTTCTTTCTTCAAAATCCATTGTACCGTGCGGTTGCAGAAGCCACAATCTCCATCATAAAAAACAATATGCTTCTTTCCCATTGACACCTGCTAAAAGTAGTAAATCCTACCGTGAATGTACGATTCTGTTCTGCATTGAATTACTATATTTGTTCCACTAAAATTTTATAATGAAAAATATAGCAGTTATTGGTGCAGGAACGATGGGAAATGGTATTGCGCATGTCTTTGCACAATTTGGACACCGCGTATCGTTGATCGACATTTCACAAGCATCACTAGATAAAGGAATCGCGACGATTACAAAAAACCTTGACCGTCAAGTGGCTAAAGCTGCTATTTCGGAGGAAGATAAAGCAGCGACACTCGCAAATCTCACCACTTTCACATCTGTTGAAGATGGTGTAAAAGGTGTTGAATTGGTGGTTGAAGCAGCGACAGAAAACATCGATTTGAAATTGAAAATCTTTGCTAACCTCGATGCAATCACAGAAAGTCATGTGATTTTGGCGACAAACACATCATCTATTTCGATCACTAAAATTGCTTCTGTGACCAACCGCCCAGACAAAGTGATTGGTATGCACTTCATGAATCCTGTTCCGGTAATGAAGCTTGTGGAGATTATCCGCGGCTACTCTACTTCTGATGAAGTGACGCAAACAATCATGGACATGTCCCGCAAACTATACAAAGTGCCTGTAGAAGTAAATGACTATCCTGGATTTGTTGCCAACCGCATTTTAATGCCAATGATCAATGAAGCGATTTACACACTTTTCGAAGGTGTTGCCGGTGTTGAGGAGATTGATACAGTAATGAAGTTGGGGATGGCACATCCGATGGGTCCATTGCAATTGGCTGACTTCATTGGTTTGGATGTATGCCTAGCCATTCTTGAAGTACTTCACGATGGATTTGGAAACCCGAAATATGCGCCGTGCCCCCTATTGGTGAACATGGTAACTGCAGGGAAGAAAGGTGTGAAGAGCGGTGAAGGATTTTACTCTTGGACGCATGGTACCAAAGAATTGGTTGTTGCCGATAACTTCAAGAAATAGAAATAACAACGAAATAAAAAAGTCTGCTTCGGCGGACTTTTTTTATGCTCAAATTAAACGATAAACAAGGGCTCGAAATCTTAATACCCTTTTTGCGGATCGTTTACGAACAGCTGACGCATCACTTTTCCATTGCTTACTGGGAAATCAAACCCAAGCAATTCTGCAATCGTTGCGCTGATATCAATTTGTTCGTATGCCGTACTTAACGTGACGTTTTTCTTGAAATCGGGACCTAGGGCAACCAAGTAAATCGAACGACATCCTTCACATTTGTCGCCATGACTTACGAATCCGTCCTTATATCCATCAGGATGGCGCCCATGATCATTTGTGATGAAAAGTGTTGTTTTATCACGAAAGATTGGATCGTTTTGAATGAAGTTCCACAAATTAAGGGCAAGGACATCCGTTCGTTTAATTGCCTCGAGGTACTCTTTCCATTGGTGCTGATGTCCTCGAACATCACACTCCAACAAATTGATCAAACTTAATTTTGGATGATGCGCTGAGAAGATGGTTTGAGCATCTCTCCAGGTGTATGAATCATTGGTATAGCCTATTCCTTTGCCGTCTGTACCGCAAAATTGCGATGGGCAATGGACATTTTTCCATGCTTTATTCTTCGTGTTTGCAAGGATATTCAACTTTCCCTTACTCGCTATTACCCACGACTGAGTGGAATCCAATCTCTTTTCCTTCAAGAAATATTGAAACATGGATGGATTTTTAGGCAACTCCAATCCACTGTTGTTGATTTTCTGATAAACACCAGTGCAGATTGCTGTATGTCCTGCATTCGTATAAGTTGGACCATTGTTTCTAAACTTTGGAACGAGCACCCCCTGAGGAGCTAGTACGTTCGCCAAATTAGGAATGTATTTGTGTGTAGAATCTCCAAATGTTTCGGTTATTCTAGGACCGTCAATGACCAATACCACCACATATTCTGTTTTGTATTTCGATGGAATAATCTCCTCTTCCAATTGATTGAACGAGAGTACTAAAAGTACTGCAGGTAAAATCAACGCGACCAATACCTTTCTATTCATTAAAAAGCGTTTCATCATGGGAATTTAGGGAATTTAGAGAAATCGCGCTTTCGTTTTTCCAAGAACGCATTTCTGCCTTCAACCGCTTCTTCAGTCATATAAGCCAAACGTGTTGCCTCACCCGCAAACACCTGTTGACCTACCAATCCATCATCGATTAAGTTGAATGAAAATTTCAGCATTTTGATGGCTGTCGGACTTTTTGTTAGAATTTCTTGCGCCCATTCGTATGCCGTTTGTTCAAGATCTGCGTGTGGTACGGCGGCATTGACCATCCCCATTTCAAATGCTTCTTGGGCTGAATAATTTCTACCGAGGAAGAAGATCTCACGGGCACGTTTTTGACCCACTTGTCGCGCTAAATACGCAGAACCAAATCCTCCGTCAAAACTTGCTACGTCTGCATCAGTCTGTTTAAATATTGCATGTTCTTTACTTGCAATGGTCATGTCACACACCACATGAAGGCTATGTCCACCACCAACTGCCCAACCTGGAACAACGGCAATAACCACCTTATTCATGAAACGAATCTGTCGCTGTACATCGAGGATATTGAAGCGATTGACTCCATCTTCTCCTTTGTATCCTGTTGTCGAACGTACACGTTGGTCACCACCAGAGCAAAACGCCCAAACGCCATCCTTGGGTGCTGGACCTTCAGCCGATATTAGAACAACACCTATTTCTTGGTCTTCATGTGCGATGATCAGTGCTTCAAGTAATTCTGAAACCGTTTTAGGGCGGAAAGCATTGCGGCATTCAGGTCGATTGAATGCTATTCTTGCGACACCATCTGCTTTGCGAAATGTAATATCCTCGTATTCTTTTATTGTTTCCCAATTCGGCTGTTCCATTTCATTCATTTTGGACAAAAGTACTGAATGATTTGTTAAGAAAGTGGCATTCGATGATTACTGCCCCACGAAGGTGTAGCGAATATATCCGCTTTGCGAAGATGCCGCAGCGCTGGAGAAATTGAATCGAGATTTTTTGGCATATTCAGTGGCATAACGCACCAAGCAACCATCTGTTGAACTTTTAGCTACATCAGCGCGTGCTTCAATCACATCACCATTTTGGTTGACCTTAATATAAATAAGCACTGATCCCGACGACTCGCACAAATAACTAGGCTTACGTATCCACCACTCATTATTTTGATGAGGGCTGCGTCCGTCCAACTGCCATTCCGCTGCAACAGATCCTTTTACGGCTACATCCCCGCTATTGTTGGATGCATTTGGCGTATTTGATTTTGCTGTATTGGATCGGTCTTTTTTTCGTTGGTCAATTTCTTGCTGCAATTTCTGACGCTCCTTTGCTCCGCCTGCCTCTTCAAACATGCGGCGCTCTTCTTCACGAATTGATTTTTCAATATCACCGGCCGATTTATTGGCATACCACTTCTCATCCGACTGCTTGCGCTTATCATTTATGTCGCGTGCAACATTCGACATATCTCCAGAATAATCACTGGGAACCATAATGTTATCTGGACTTAGCTCAACTTCTTCTTTAGGAATATCAATATAGGACCCTTCGGTAAATGGCTGAATCGCTTCAAACTTTGTGTACGATTCCATCTCGAGGTACATAAATAGACCAACGTACGCAGCTACCGTTGCGATGAGACCGTATTTGAAACGATCCAAGAGGTCAAAAAATCTATTCATTACCATTTTTCGGTGTCAAAATCCGCTTTTCCGAAATTAAGAAATAATGTACATCGTTGTCATTCATGAGAATAAAATATTCCCCACTGCCTTGTGTAATTCTTCGGTAACGCAATGGAACAATTTCTTTTCCTGAATTCGCGTAAATCCCGAAAAGGTTCCCATCTGAAACGAGCAACAGGTCATTGTTTAAACGTGCGATGACGCTAAAACTAACAGGCAGCATCAATGCACCTTTTGCATCAATCACTCCTTGTTTACCGCCCACCTCAACAATGGCGATTCCATTTTGAAAACTCTCCGCATATTCATAGGCTGGGTTTATTAAAACCTTTCCTGTTAAATCCTTAAATCCCCACAAATCACCTTTTGTAAATGCTGTAAGCGCTTTAATTTCTCCTATATCCGTATGATTGAAACCGAGCACCGTTTTTCCTTGGTCGTTAATGGCTCCGAACTTACCGTCCTTCATAACGATTGCATAATTCGATTTGAATGTACCTCTCTTCGCGCAGTTGGGAAAATACTGGAATTTCAATTCGACAACTATATTCCCTGCCCCATCAATATAACCAACTTGATCATTGGCAGAAACCAATGCTCGATTTGAAGACAAGGTTCCAATCACATCATACATCGCTGGAACAACTACAGAACAGTTTCTTCTCATTAGCCCATAAAGTTCATTTTCTTCGAAGATGATCAATGAATCGTTAAAGAAACTCAGCGTCGATTTGCAGGGTGGGACAATAAATCCTCCATTATCATCAATAAACGCCTGTTTTCCATCCATTTCAACTTTTGCCACACCTGAGGCAAAAGGATACGCATCAGTGAATTGAATGGGTATTTTTACCTTACCATCCTTGTCAACATATCCGTAAAGAGAATCCTTTCCTACAAGGAATAATCCACTTGAAAGCCCTTGAATATCAGTGTAAACAGGTTTCAAAATATAGTTTCCTATTCTATCAATCACTCCATAAAAACCATTTTCCTGAACAATAGCTCTCCCCGCTTCAAAATCACTCGCTGATTCAAAACGAAACGGAAGCACTACATTTCCAAGCTTATCGACATATCCATATTTATCGCCTTTCACTGCCGTAGCCAAGCCCTCGAAATAAAATCCTAGCTGCTCGAACTGTGGTTCAATTTTAACCGACCCTTCCCTATCCATAAACCCATAGAATTCCTGACGTTTGAAGGGAAACAAGCTTGTATTCAATAAATTTTGCTCTTGTTCAAGGGTGCTAAGAAATGGATAGTCAGGGAAATCGTTCTTAAATTGTGTAATGCGCTGTTCAGTAAAATCAATCATGTACAATTGATAGATTTTTTTCCAGGCATCATTCACATTCTGATTTGTAGCATTGCTATTTACGAAGTGAATAAAATCATTTAAGTTGTTTGATCGCGTGCTTAGTGCATAGATACTGTCTTCTGCAACAGGTGCGTATGGATTTTCTGGACAGCATTGTAAAAACGAAAGGTATGATTCAAGTGAATGATTACTTGTAACCTCATTGTATTTCGCGAGATAGTAGTCTTCAAGGGCGAGATCCGAAAACACACTCCCTGTGTAATTGTCGCGATACCCTTCATAGGCATCAGAAGTACCAATTGATTTTGCATCCAAATAAGCGATAGAATCGCGCCGATACCGTGCCAACTCCATTTCATTCGCCCAAGCATGCTCATCCATAAACTTTTGATAGGCCAACGCGGTGTTTTCGCTCTCCGCTAATTTGAAAAACTCTGTAGAAACTTTCTGCCTTAACTCAATAATCGTCAATTCCGTAAAACCAAAAAAAGAGAGCTTTTGACGTTGCTTTACTTTTAAATTACCAATTGTTGAATGTGCACGCAGTGCATAAAAGTAGGCACTATCAAGGTGATGAAATGGGTTGTCCATCCTTAAATAAATGGTTGCTAATCCAAACGAAGCGGGAGACTCATTTCTTTTCAAGGACTTCTGAAAAATACTCTTTGCCTTGAAGTAATCGTATTGACCCAATGCTTCAAATCCTTTTTCAATGCGCGAAGCAGATGCTTGGTTTATTCCAGCAACGCCTATGAATCCGAAGAGCAAGATAAAAGCAAATAATTTCACGTATCAAAGATAAGGATAAGGTCGGTTTAATTTTCTCAAATTAAACTCAAAAAAAAAGCCCCTTGAATAATCAAGAGGCTCTCAATATTGTGAATGGAATCACTTCATGTGACGACCATAACGGTTTTTGAACTTGTCGATACGACCCGCAGTATCCACGAATTGTACAATACCAGTAAAGAATGGATGCGACTTGTGAGAGATATCCAATTTTACAAGTGGGTACTCATTGCCATCTTCCCACGAAATTGTTTCACTTGAAGTAGCACAAGAAGGACAAATGAATGCATAATCGTTTGTCATGTCCTTAAAAACAACCAATCTGTAATTGTCTGGGTGAATATCTTTTTTCATTTTCTTTGTTTTTGAATCTAGTCCCGATTAGGGTTTGCAAATTTACACAAACTTTTGAAAAATCAAACGCAAACACAAATAAAATAATTCAGCAGACTTTTCGTTACTTTTGTTCCGAAATCAGAATGAAAAAAGGACTTTTACCCCTCTTATTGTTTTTTGCGCTTATACTGCTGTCTACGACCATGCAAAGTTGCAATAAATCTGTGCTATTATCAAAAAAAAACTTGTCCTTTTCTGCTGATACTGTTGTATTTGATACCGTATTTACAACAATTGGTTCCACGACCCAACAGTTCAAAATTTACAACAACGACAAACGTACCATCCACATTGATGAAATAGAATTGATGGGTGGAACAGATTCGCCGTTTCGAATGAATATCGATGGAATTCAAGGAACCATGGTAAATGACATCGATATTGAAAGTCAAGACAGTCTTTTTGCATTTGTTGAGGTGACACTCGGTATTAACGGACAAAACCTCCCCTTAATCATCGAAGATTCGATTCGTTTCCGGACCAATGGTGTCGATCAATATGTAAAATTAGCTGTTTGGGGACAAGATGCTTATTTTCATTACAAGGACTTAAATGAAGGAACATGGCTAAATGACAAGCCTCATGTCATTTATGGCTATGCCGCTGTAGATTCTGCAAAAACACTGAATATTCAAGCAGGAACGGATATCTACCTTCATAAAAATGCCATCTTGTATGTGTACAAAAGCACCTTGAACATTAACGGGACATTGGGAAATGAAGTTACCTTGCAGGGAGACCGATTGGAAGCTATCTATGATGATGTTGCTGGACAATATTATGGCATTTATTTCCAAGAAGCTAGACCATCCACAATCGATTACGCCATCATTAAAAACGGTACATCTGGAGTCCATCTTTTCTCTGAAGACCCTGGGAATTCAGGTTATACTTTAACTATGACCAATTCGACAATCACAAATTGTGCGCGTTACGGGACATTCATCTATTCAGGTGCCAAGGTGAAAGCTGAAAATTGTGTGATTTCGAAAAATGGGAATCATGCCCTACTTGTCTTGGAGGGTGGAGATTTCTTCTTTAATTTCTGTCATTTGTTGGGCTATGGAAATGGCGACGCTTCCACTCCTGCCGTTGGTATCAGCAACTACTACAACGACTACGCAAATGGAGTAACAAATATCGGTTCGATCAACGAAGGACGAATAATTAACAGCGTCATTTGGGGCAATCTTTCAAGTGAAATTGTTTTTGACACGATTCCAGATGCCGCAATCAACTTAAATTTTGACATTCGGAATTGTGTTGTTAAACGCGAAACCCCAGCCACGGAAAATTACTATTCGGGGATTCAATGGAATTCAGACCCACTATTTACTGACATTGATTTGAATGACTTTACTTACCCAATCAGTTCACCTCTGAACAATCAAGGAAATGCTGCCTTTTGGATTCCTACAGATATTCTAGGTATTTCCAGGAGTTCGAGCACGCCGGATTTGGGGGCTTATGAGCTACCGTAGGAGGGACAAAAGACTTGAGGACAAGAGACAAAGGACTTGAGACGAAAATCATTTCTTTATTGCTTGATTAATTTTCAAACCGTGAAAAGCTAACAGTCTTATGTCTTTTGTCCATGGTCTTTTGTCTATTGTCCATTTGTCAAAAAAAAAGCCCCACTTTCGTAGGGCTTTTTTTCAATTTTATGGTCGAATTATGCATTCGCAGCATTCATATTGTCGAGAACGTCCATTACTGACTTCACAGCTACAGCTGACTCTTCCAACAATGCTTTTTCAGCATCATTCAAATCTAGTTCGATGATTTTTTCGATTCCATTTTTTCCAAGAACTACAGGAACACCAAGATAGATATCTTTCATTCCGTATTCTCCATCCAACCATGCGCATACAGGGAAAATGCGTTTTTGGTCACGCACAATCGCTTCAACCATTTGCGCAGCTGCTGCACCTGGTGCGTACCATGCAGAAGTTCCAAGAAGTTTCACGATTTCACCACCACCGAATTTCGTGCGTTCGATGATTTCGTTCAATTTCTCTTCACCAATCATTTCCGTTACAGGAATACCAGCAACCGTGGTGTAACGAGGAAGTGGAACCATCGTATCACCATGACCACCCATCAATACCGCTTGGATATCTTTAGGAGAAACATTCAACTCTGTTGCAAGGAATGCACGGTAACGCGCGGTATCAAGTACACCAGCCATTCCAAAAACGCGCTTAGAATCAATTTTCGCATTCAAATATGCACAGTACGTCATTACATCCAATGGGTTTGATACCACGATGATAATGGCATTCGGTGAATATTTGACCACATTTTCAGTCACCGTTTTTACGATTCCTGCATTGGTAGCGATCAAGTCATCTCTTGACATCCCTGG
>JBEIKR010000009.1:0-36137 GCA_040379705.1 Crocinitomicaceae bacterium | reverse complement strand
TCCAGAAGTCCATGTACAGTGATAAATAAGATACAAATATAGTGCTTTATGCGCTCGGACTTTCCTCCGAATAGTATTCGTTTTGAATGAAATAGTCGAGCATCGCTTCCTTGATTAAATGTTGCTGTTCGCGTTCATCCAGTACGGGAAGCATTTTGTTTAAGGTGAAATGTGGCCAATTTTCAGCGTCACGACCGTCAAAGGTGTAATACCCATAAGGCTCAAGTAAGGTGCAAATGGCGATGTGGAAAAGGTCAGTCTTCTCACTTTTTGTAAAATTCTTGTAGCCATTTCCCAATTCGTTCACGCCAATCAGAAACAACATCGCCTGAACATCCATTCCCCCGCCAAAACTCTCTTCGAGGTGTGATTTTAATTTTTGAAAGCGCAGTTCGATGTCGTAATCCATAATGGTGTAAAATTACGAAAGAGAAAGAGCTCGTGGCACAAACTTTTGTAATTTCACGGAACATTCTGAAAATTATCACTCATTAACACATCGTGATCATGAAAAAATACATGCTACTCAGCGCCACACTTCTTTCAGGACTGCTTTTTTCCTGCGGTGGAAATGACACTGAAACTACCAAGTCAACGTCAGAGAAATGCAGCTATTCAGTGGTAAATGAAAATTCCACTTTGGAGTGGACAGCGTTTAAGTTCACTGAGCGCAAGGGGGTTACAGGAACGTTTAGAGAAATCAATATCGACGGATTGGAATCTTCGGAAGATCCAAAAACACTCATTGAATCCCTATCCTTTTCAATTCCAACTTCTACCGTTGAAACAGAAAATACAGAGCGAAATGGAAAAATCTCAAAGCAATTCTTCGGTACGATTTCTACAGAAAACATTACCGGTGAGGTGAAGTCTTTGGGTAAAAATGGAAAAGCGGTGATCTCAATCAAAATGAATGGGGTAAGCAAAGATGTAACAGGAGATTACACGCTGAATGCGGGAACATTTGTTTTCAAAGCAGCAATTGATGTGGTCGATTGGAATGCAGGAAGTGGAATCGCAGCATTAAATGCCATTTGTAAAGACCTACACACTGGAACGGATGGTGTATCGAAATTGTGGTCAGAGGTGGACCTTTCGTTTACCACTGTCTTGAAAAAAGAATGCAAGTAAGGTTAACAAACCTTCGTTAAGAAATGAAAAAGCTCATCGGTATAGGTGGGCTTTTTTAATGGTAATTTTCCACCATGAATTTCCTAGATGTGCTGATTATTCTCCCCTTGTGCTATGCGGCTTACCGCGGATTTAAGCACGGATTGATCATCGAAGTATTTACCCTAATGGCTTTAGTTCTTGGTTTGTACGCAGGAATTCATTTCTCGGATTTGGTCTCAGGATTCATGAAAAAATCATTCGGATGGAACTCCAAATGGCTCCCTGTACTTTCATTCACTGTCGTTTTCCTGGGGGTAGGGGCAATGGTATATTTTGCTGGAAAAGCATTGGAAAGGGTAGTGCGAGTCGCTAGTTTATCTCCAGTGAATAAGTTTCTTGGCGTATTTTTCGCTGTGTTGAAAATGCTCTACATTGTGAGTATTGTCATTGTGCTCATCGAAAGCTACGACGAGCGCGGGGACTTCTTTCCGGAAGAAAAAAAGGAGGAATCGTTGCTTTATTATCCGGTGAAAAAGGTTTCAACAACCACAGTTCCCGGTGTGGCGTCCAGTACCATTTTCCTAAAAAATGCGTTAAAGCCGGAAGCAGATAGCACCGGACTTACTGTTGAACAAATTATTCGAGCGAAGGAAGTAGCCGATAGTCTTGGAATTGATGCGAACGACGCAAAGGAAATTAAACGAATTCATGATGAATACATTGAAAAAGATAAGTAGCGTGCTCTTGGTGTTTTTTGCACTGAACGTCCATGGCCAATTGAGTCCAATCATCAATACTGATAAAAAAGATCGCCTCAACATGTCCGTCAAAAAGTCGGGACCATACATTGGCATTCAACGGGGGAAATACACAGTTTTGGAACTTGGAGTTGAACGCCAATGGAAGCGTATACAGCTTTCTACAGCGCGCACGCAGGGAATTCACCTTGGATTTAATTACAATTTCTGGAGAAATGTGTTGGGCTACGACATTGGGTATTGGTCCAAGCCCACACGCGTTGGACTTACCTATGGACTTAATCTCGTGATGCGCACTGATTTTGACCGCACGAAAGTCGGATTTTCGCCTGTCTTGGGGTACCAATTCTCTTTACTTCACTTACAAACAGGCTATCATTTTCTTGCACCGAGCAACAAAGGATTCAATATGGAAACGAACTCCTATTTCGTGAGTTTGCGTGTGGTGTTGATCAACAACCGCAAAACCGAGGTAAAGAAAGGGAATAAGAAATTCTTTCAAGACCGAAACAACTAGTCTAAAAGAGCGATCCCTGCTCGAAATAGGAATTGTGAAAAGGCAGTTGAACCTCTGGACAGTTGGGTTTTTTTCCTGAAATGATGCGCTGATCGATTTCATTGGCAATCATTAAATGATCGCTCAATGACGGTGACAAATCATCGATGGCAAGTGACCCATTCAGCCATTCATTTTCTTGAGAGGAATGCAACATCAAAGGCATGCGCTTCTTCGAGTTGTGAATCTCTTCCATCAAGGCATTTGCTGGACAGGTTATTATCGTGAATGTAGTCTTGAGATGTCCATCGAGGGGGTTCAACCATTGGTCATACAATCCCGCCATGGAAAAAAGTTCATGTTCAGGTGGATGGATGAAAAAAGGGGTTTTTCGCGTACCGTTTGTTTGCCATTCAAAAAATCCAGTAGAGGGTACGATGCATCTGTTACGTGCAATCAGATGTCGGAAACTGGCTTTCTCCTCGAGTGTTTCAATGCGTGCATTTAAGGTCTTGGCTGCGATTTCTTTAGGTGCTGAATCCTTGAACCATGAAGGGATCAAACCCCAGTGCATCGATTGGATTTCTTCCTGTGTGGTGATTACACGCCATGCAGGAAAGGTGAATCCAGAAGCATAAAACACAGGGCTTTCATCCAGACCTTGAGGCACTGCTTTTTTGTAGCGTTTGGAGAGGTCAACATTCTTCGAAGTGGAGGCATTGCTGTAACACATGAGACGAATTTAGTAGAAAATCGAAACATTATTTTGACTTCCAGCCTGATTTAACGATTAAGTAGGCCGCCCAATCGAAAAAAATACATAAATTTGGCACCTCATTAAGCATGCACGATGACGAACGGTATTCAATTATTTGCGGGTAGAGCTTCCCGTGACCTAGCGGAGAAGATAGCCATGAGCTATGGTATTTCCCTTGGAAACGTGAAAGTTCTTGAGTTTAGCGATGGCGAATTTCAGCCATCATTTGAGGATTCCGTGCGTGGTCAAGATGTCTTCATCATCCAATCAACGATGCCACCAAGCGACAATTTGTTTGAGTTGTTGTTGATGGTAGATGCTGCAAAACGTGCTTCAGCCCGAAAAATTATCGCTGTGATTCCTTACTTCGGTTTTGCCCGTCAGGACCGAAAAGATAAGCCACGTGTTGCCATCGGTGCTAAACTAGTAGCCAACATGATGATGGCCGCTGGTGTGAATCGCTTAATGACCATGGATTTACATGCGGATCAAATTCAGGGATTCTTTGAAGTTCCTGTTGACCACTTGTTTGCCTCCACCATTTTCTTTTCCGAATTGGAAAAATTGAACAATGGAAACCTCATTATGGCTGCGCCAGATGCAGGAGGTGCGAAGCGCGCAAATTCATACGCAAAGAAACTCGATACAGGTCTTGCCATCTGTCACAAACAACGCAAGAAAGCGAATGAAGTCGCTGAAATGACGGTGATTGGTGATGTGGCTGGTAAAGATGTCATCTTGATTGACGACATGTGCGACACAGCGGGTACCTTGACAAAGGCAGCTGACTTGTTCATGGAAAAAGGTGCACTGAGTGTGCGTGCATTCTGTACACATGCGGTATTGTCTGGTCCAGCTTATGAGCGGATCGCAAATTCAAAACTAACTGAGTTGATTGTAACAGATACGATTCCATTGAAGCAACACAGCGACAAAATTCGTGTGGTAACTGTCGCCGATTTGTTTGCCACGGCCATTCATTGCACCGTGAACAATCAATCGATCAGTTCTCAAAATGTAATTTCTTAAACAAATAAATATGAAAACAGCACAATTGAGCGGTTCGGCTAGAACGAACGTAGGGAAAAAGGACGCTGCTGCCGTGCGCAATGCAGGCATGGTTCCTTGTGTGCTTTACGGACAAGGTGAGCAAACTCACTTCTCAGTGAAGCGTAACGACATTGAGAAGCTTGTATTTTCTCCCGATGTTTACAAAGTAGAGTTGGATATCGATGGTAAAAAAGCCAGCGCGATCATCCGCGAATTGCAACAACACCCAGTGAAAGACAACGTATTGCACGTTGATTTCTTGGAGTTGAGCGACTCAAAACCAGTACGTGTTTCATTGCCAGTGCGTTTGACAGGTTCATCCCGCGGGGTAATGGCTGGAGGTAAATTGCTTCAAGTGTTCCGTAAATTGCAGTGTGTAGGTCTTGCACAAGATCTTCCCGAAGCAATTACTTTGGACATCAGCAAATTGAAAATTGGTAAATCTATCCGTGTTGGGTCTATCGAGATCCCTGGAGTGAAATTCTTAGATCCTGCAAGTGCAGTTGTTGTTTCGGTTAAAATGGCTCGTGGAGCAATCAAACCAGCAGACGACGATGACGATGAGGAAGAAGAAGCATAAGATTTTTCAAACGAATCAAGAACCCCGACGAAACTCGGGGTTTTTTTGTGCCTGGAATTTTGGTGTAGTGGGGTTGAGGCTGCTTCATCCCACTAAAACAGAGTGACCCTTCGATAGACTCGGGGCTAAAAGTGAAAAGCGAGAGCGACCGAAATAAACTTTAGGCTTAATATCTTGAAATCTTAACTTCTAATGGAAATCGCAAGTCCTTTGTCTATTATCCATTGTCCATTGTGGCTTCGATCGTCTCAGCCACCCATGTGAAAATTAGGTCTTTAGTCTCTCAAACTTCGAAGCTCAAAGAGCGAAGAAGTTGTCTTAAAATCCTAATATCTTAACGTCTTTTCACCCCCGCTTCTTTCTTCTCTCCTCCAACCAATTCGGAACACCAGGTTTTTTACCTTCAGGAGTTTTTGATCGGCCTTGCGCTTGATCCCCCAACAACTTGTCGATCAAATCAGGACGCTTGGCTTTCGTCAATTGCTTGCGGATCCAGTCTTGGTTTTCTTTCTTGTACCAAAAGAAGAATCGATTCTGGTTGAGTTTTTCTTCCTTGGTCTTGACGGTCTTGATGGGCTTCAAGGTGTAGGGGTGAACACCGGTGTAATAGATCACCTCGGCCACGGTCATCGGCGTGGGTGTAAAGTCTTGCACCTGTTCCAACTGGAATCCCATGTCCTTGGTTTCGGCAGCCAAGTTGGCCATGTCTTCTTCTTCACAGCCCGGGTGAGAGGAGATGAAATAAGGAATCAACTGCTGCTTTAAGCCATGTTTATCAGAAATGCGGTCGTATTTTTCTTTGAACTTATGGAAGTAGGAGAAAGATGGCTTGCGCATCACACGCAAAGTAGCGTCGGAGGTATGCTCAGGGGCCACTTTCAATCGACCACTGATGTGGCGTGTAATCACTTGTTCGATGTATTCGTCGTGATTGCCGTCGTCGTTGTTTTTGTTAAAGTCATCAACCAATAAATCGTAGCGGATTCCTGAACCTACGAAAGCCTTTTTAACCTTTGGATGTGCATCGACCTTTCGGTACAATTCGGTCATTGGCTTGTGTGAGGTGTCGAGATTGCTGCAAATTACGGGGTGAATACAGCTCGGTGAGGAACAGCGCGCGCAGATGGCCTCGTCCTTGCCTTTCATCTTGTACATGTTGGCAGATGGCCCACCTAAATCGGAAATGTAGCCACGAAATTCTGGGTGTTGCACCACTTCTTCGATCTCCGCCAAGATGGATTTCTCACTGCGTGAAGCAATGAATTTCCCTTGGTGGGCAGAAATGGTACAAAAGCTACATCCTCCAAAACAGCCGCGGTGCATGTTCACCGAAAACTTAATCATATCGTAGGCTGGAATGGCGCCACGTTTCTTGTATTTTGGATGGGGTAGTCGGGTATAGGGCAAATCGAACGAACGGTCAATCTCGTTTTCGTTCATGGTCTTGTACGGCGGATTGATCACCAATGTCTGATCGCCAACGTGTTGAATAATACGGTCTGCTTGCCATTTGTTTGATTCTACCTCAACAATTTTAAAGTTGGCGGCATAACGAATTTTATCTTCCAAGCAGATCTCGTGACTCGCCAATTCGATGGTTTCCCACTGCTTGTTTTTCGGCAAAGGAAGCGCTGCATCTTGCAAGAAAGCAACTTGTTTAATCGTATGTAAATTGGTGAAAGACACCCCTTTTTTCAACAGCTGCAACATTTCGCGCAACGGTTGATCGCCCATCCCGTAGACCAACAAATCGGCTTTGGAATCAACAAGAATGGAAGGCATCAACTGGTCTTTCCAATAATCGTAATGCGTCACTCGGCGCAAAGATGCTTCGATACCGCCAATCATCACTGGAACGTCTGGATAGAGTTCCTTCAGGATGTTGGTATAAACGGTCGTGGCATAATCTGGACGGAAACCAGCTTCACCACCGGGCGTATAGGCATCGGTAGAACGAAGTCGTTTATTAGCAGTGTAGTGATTCACCATGGAATCCATACAACCTGCGGTCACCCCAAAGAAATAACGCGGCTTTCCAAACTTCTTGAAGTCTCGCAAATCATCTTTCCAATTGGGCTGTGCGATGATGCCCACACGAAAGCCTTCATCTTCCATGATGCGACCTATCACGGCTGTACCAAAAGCCGGGTGATCTACATACGCATCGCCAGATACAAGGATGATATCCAAATCATCCCATCCGCGCTTTTCGATTTCTTTCTTCGTCAGCGGTAGCCAGTCGGTAATCGGTCGTTCCATTTCCATCGGTACAAAAATACGCATTAAACAGGGGCCTTGTCAAGAGTGCGATGCGCTTTGAAAGAATGTTTGTAAATTAACAACCATATTTATCGGTTGTTCAATGCGGAAGATTTTTATTGTGCTTTTCATTCTTGGAGCTTGTGCGGGTAAAAAGCATGGATCTCAGCAATTAAAGCGACAAAATGGGGCATATGAATTCATTTTTCGCATGCAGATGATGTACACCGATCAAGAGGATGAAGCATCATTTCCCGTTTGGTTTAATGAACAGATGATCTCCAAGCAAAAAATTTCTTCCATCACACAAGTCATCTACAAAACGGAGATCAAAGACGCGCCAAAAAGCCTTCGCGAAAAGAGACAGTATTATTTCAACCGCAACGGAATGCTGCGTTGCATGGTGATTCGAAGCTATTATGACGATGAACAATTAGGTCTGATTCGCTATGATTATCCGACAGGTCATAATGCATTCGGCTTTGGACGATATGAAGTGGTCAAGGATACATCGCGATTGGATTTTATTGAAGATGCGAATGTTCCCGATGTAAATGCTGTGTTTTATCCTATTGCAATGGGGAAGGATTTGATGGTATTCCGAAATGGTCAAACTGGAAAGAGGAGGTATTATTATCCGAATGGAAAAATTCAAAAGGTGGATTCCATTCCTGAACCACAGATCTATGATCAAATAGTCATGGGAACCGTGTTGAATCCAACGTCAATTTATTTTTTAGGAAAGGACAAAATAAAAGTGAATGTGACGCGATATATCTATTCGAAAAAAACGGGAGCAATCGCACGCATCCTCTTTTATCGAGGACCATTAACGATAAAAAGAAATTTTGACTACAATGCCAAAGGAAAGTGTACCGGATTCATTGATTCAACGTTTACCAACGCGAAATTGCTCTGTGACATTCAAACCACTTTTATGCTCAATCACGCAGGTAATCCGACGAAAGTCAATACTTTTAAACGAATCAATGACAAACCAACAATTCTCCAGACCGAACAATTTCTCTATGAACATTTCTAAATCTTTTTTGCAGGTGCACTGCTTAGTGGCTCTTGCCGTTATTTCATTTTGTTTCAATGCCAACGCGCAAGAAGATACTGAAGTGAAATCCACCACGTTCAATGGAGAGCAGGTATTTGTATATCCCTATTATACGCCATCAGGAATGCACAATTCCTACTTTGATATGGGCAAGAAAATCAGCCGAAGAAAAGAATTGCTTTCGGAGAAATTTTACTACCTCGAGGTGTATGGTGAAGAAGAAGGAATGGCGATGTGGAAAGAACTCCGCAAAGAATACCGCAGAGACCGCCGTAATTCAAGAAATGGGGACTACTTTGAACCATCCAAGCGCTTAAAACAAGCGGTGAGGAAAAACCCTGCTCCGATGCTTGAACCTCATTACACACTAGAACAGGACATTATACCATGCATGGATCCATTGCCTGATGGTAAGTACATTCAGTACTTTGAAACATTTTATTTGATTGATCAAAAGGGAAATTTCAACGATCAGGACAATGTTGTCGCGGGAATTTTTACGCTGAAGAATAATCAACTCGAAGGTGAAGCACTCTGGGTGAATATGCAGGGTGACACCTTGAAGAAAGGTCGTTTTGAAAAAGGTCAAAAAGTGGGTGTTTGGATGCTAGAAGAACATACCTTGTCGCCATCATGGAATGAATTGAACGTGCAGAAATACATTGACCGTGGATTCCCAGATATGGATACTACGGTAGAATATGTTACCTATCAACGCGGCGCGAAAAATGGGAAATATAGCCTATTCAACCGTGCAACTTATCCTACACTTGAAGGTACTTATACCGATAATGAAGCAACAGGCACTTGGACTTCTCGCTCCGTGGGATACATCGGAAAAGGGATCAATAAAACCCGCAACCGAAATAATGAACTAATTACGTCACAGTTTACTTACAGCACTTCAGATAAGGTAGTTCGAAAACCGCTTATTCGAATAAGCGGTTTGATTCAAGGATATACGAATATTGAATTGGATTATGACTTTGACAGTAAATGGGAAATTAGTGATGATTTCGCGTCAATTTTCCGACTGGCGAATACGGATGAGGAAGAATTGGACTTGGAAGAAGAAGAATATACCTCTTATGAAGGGGAAGTGTACGACGAGGAATACTACGGTGATTATGGTTACGGCGATGAATACTACGGTGATTATGGATATGGTGAAGATGTTGTTTATGATAAGAAGACGGAGTCCTACATCCCGGGATCAAAATACCGAGACAGCGTTGGGATTATTTTTAACTATGAGGGAATCTATGAAAACAAATACGCCAATGGCCAATTGATGTACCGCTATCAATTTGTGGATGGAATGCTTATGGCAGAGGATACGGTCTTCTGGGACAATGGGGTAGCGCACGATGTCATTCGTTTTGATTCAGATTCTAGCCAATACATTCGCTCGGTGTACGACTACAAAGGAAAGTTATATCGTGAAATGGTTTATGACAACAAGGGAGAATTTGTGCGCATCAGTTTTCAGCCAGAAACAATTAAATACATTACATTGGATGGATTACTGGTAGAAGAACGTCCTGAAACAAAATACCTCTTCTACGACAAAATGGATTCCATCGAATACATGACGACACCTTCCATCTTGTTCCGTTCGTATTATAAGGATGACCAAAGTAAACTTTACAACCGCAGCTACAACCCACAGGACCGTACCTTACAATTTGCTTTGTATGCCGTTACAGGTAAGCCAACACTTTCGTCAGAGTTGACGTTCAGTGAGAATTTTGAAAGCTGGACGGGCACGACGCATTACCGCACAGGAAATCTTGATCTTGTGACGACACATTCGGCATCCTTTCGTGAGGACCTAGAAAAAGACACTATACCCGTAAGAAATGTAAATGGGTACTCCGATATGTTTGATGTAACCGAAGATTTTACCTTATACACGGTGGATGAAAATGGCTCCACTCCATTGACTGGTGATGTGGATATCTCTTTTCAAGAGAAAACATTCAAAGTCAGCACGAAGAATGGAATGACACTAGTGCTTCCCGGTAATTTTACGATGTCAAAAAAGATCAGAAAAGATGTTTTGCGCTACCGTTCAGGCAAAAAGGTGCGCAATTTTGATTTGATCAATACCATCGATGCTTCAGAATGGGACGAGGATTTTGCGAATGTCATTTACAACAATTTAATGGATGGCTTCCTCGCCGATTTCGTGAATTATCCGTTTCAAGGAGGATATGAAGGATATGGTGAAATGGGACAAGACTACAACCCTGGAGGTGGGAAAAATGCAACGCCTTTCAACAAACGGATTAAGGGACAAATGCTCAATGGTAAGCCAGTAGGAACGTGGTATGTGTATGATCAAAAAGGCCGAGTTGCATGGGTAATTCCATTTGAAAATGGCCTTGTCAACGGACTAGTGGTTCAAAATGAAATGATCTATCCGATGTCAGCTGAAGAACGCAACATGTCAGCCTACGAGGGTGGATATTCTGAAAATTCTTTCCCGAAAAAAGCATTGCACTATTTGTCCTACTCGACAGAGTATAAAAACGGATTGAAAAACGGGAAGTTCATCAGCTACCGTTGGGATGGAAAAATCTTGCAAGAAACAAGCTTCAAGGATGGCTACATGCACGGACCTGCTATTGAACGAAATGACATGGCGTTTACGACCATGAATTATGAAGATGGTGGATTGGATGGCTATGTGAAAACATACCTAACATTAGAAGGTCAGGATTCAGTGCTACTTTATAACCTTAACTTCCAAGGAGGTTTCTTAAACGGCGAATCGAAGGCGTATCACATCAACGGGAGCTTGGCGAAACGTGGGTTCTTCCTTACTGGTGAAGCGATCGAAGATTATGAGGCCTATGACACACTGGGTTTCCGCTACCATTATGTGAAATTCTTGTATGGATATCCTGTGGAAGAGAAAATCTGGGAAGAAAATCAATTGAGCGTGCGCTACCAATTCGACTGGCGTGACTCCATTTATTTCGAACCTTACGACATTACCACGTCACAAAGTTTGGATGCTGTCATTGCTGATTTGGGCTTGGCTGGAGATTATATCGATGAACCGTACATGGGCCGTCCAAGTTTGATTGAAAAAACAGGAATCAGTTACCACATGACGAAATACTATCCTAACGACACAATTGCCCGCGATGGTGGCTTGTCGAGCGGAAAGAAAGTAGGCTGCTGGAAATTCTACAGTTACGATGGTGAGATGCTGTATGAAGTAGATTATTTCGATACTATAATCGTACTCAATGATAGTGTGAAGTTCAAGGCAAAAGGAATTTTAACCGATTACAACGCTGCGGGGAAAAAATTGAGCGAAAGCTACATTATCGAGAAATTCGAAAAATACGACTGTTCGCATACCGATCACTACGAGATTCGCCAATTGATGACCATCTGGGAAGCCCATGATTCACTAAACCGAATGAATGGCTACGTGAAGAATTACTACGACAACGGAGTGCTTCAAAATGAGGGGATGATGAAAAATGGCTTGCCTGATGGGGTGTGGAAATTCTACGATCCGTTTGGAAAACTAAATCAAGTGGGTGTCTATGTGCTTGGAAAACGCGATGGCCGCTGGTTGGGAGGAGATTTATCCAAGACCAAATACTTGGGTGATATCTGTCTAAATCCAAACCTACCGGACCTTGAAGAACAAATCAGCTACCGCGAGAAATTATTGGATATTGTGATTACCAACTACCGTATGGGGAAAGCCTTGAACAAAGAGTTTTACGACGTGAACTTGAATGATTACGAAGAGGTAGAATTTGAATTCGAAGGGGAAATTATTGAAGAAGATTAATGTCCGAGAATCTGTACCTTTGTACAATACATTCAACATGATCAACATAGAACAATATAGCACTATTCCAGCAGGTTCGTTGGTAGTGGTTGCAGGAAAAAAAACAGGTCAAGACAAAAATCTCAGCGCTGAAGTGCGTGAATTCGTTGGGCGATTTCTTGCGGGATCAGAGAACTTTGATTTCCTAAAATCAGCCAGCGGATATACGTTTTTGGTGAAGGACTCGATTTCACACGAGCAACTTCGTGTGCACGGAAGCAAGATTTTATCTTCATTGAACAAAGAGGTGACAGATATAGCGCTTTACGGTGATGACAAAAAAGTGATGCATGTCCTTGAAGGATTGATGCTTTCGTCATACCAGTACTTGCGTTTCTTTAAAGATGCCTCCAAAAAAGCACATGTACTTCAAACGATCCATGTGTCTGATGAGGTGAGCGACAAGAAATTAGCTGAATTGAAATCTGTAGTGAAGGCTGTATTTTGGGCAAGAGACAAGGTCAACGATCCAGTTTCACACCTCAATGCAATGCAGCTGAGTAAAGCCATCAGTGCTTTGGGCGAAGAAGCTGGTTTTTCTGTTCAGGTGCTTGAAAAAACACAAATTGAATCCCTCAAAATGGGTGGACTTTTGGCGGTGAATAAAGGGTCAATTGATCCTCCAACATTCACCATCATGGAGTATAAACCTGAAAAACCTGTCAATAAACAGCCGATTGTCTTGGTGGGAAAAGGTGTGGTTTACGATACGGGAGGATTGAGCTTAAAGCCGACTCCCGGATCTATGGACACCATGAAAAGCGATATGGCTGGTGCGGCGTGTATGGCAGGAACAGTTTATTTGGCAGCGCTTCAAAAATTGAAAGTGCATGTCATCGCATTGATTCCTGCAACAGATAATCGCCCAGGATTGAATGCCTATGCGCCTGGAGATGTGATTACCATGTATGACGGAACGACAGTAGAAGTATTGAATACCGATGCCGAAGGAAGAATGATCTTGGCCGATGCATTGGCGTACTCAGCGAAGTTCAAACCTGAATTGGTGATTGATGCTGCAACATTGACCGGTGCCGCTTTGCGTGCGATTGGCACTAAGGCCTCAGTGATTATGGGGAATGCCAGCAAGGATGTATTTGAGAAGTTGGAAGAGTGTGGTGATGATGTATATGAGCGCGTGGTACGCTTCCCTTTCTGGGATGATTATCTCGAGGAAATGAAATCAAGCATTGCGGATTTAAAGAACCTTGGTGGTGCCAACGCAGGAATGATCACTGCAGGAAAATTCCTAGAACACTTCGTGAAAGCGCCTTACGTGCACATGGACATCGCTGGACCAGCGTGGTTGGATGCTAAAGAAGATTATAAAGGTCAGGGTGGAACAGGTGCTGGAATTCGCTTACTGTATACTTACCTGAAAAAAATGAAATAATGGAGAAGGAAAAGGAACAAGTAAAAGAGCAGGGAAGTGCCAATCCAGTGCGTGTGGGAATCTCCATTGGCGATATGAATGGGGTAGGTCCGGAAGTGATAATAAAGGCCCTACGTGACTCACGCATGTTACTCGACTGCACGCCGGTAATCTATGGTTCAAACAAAATCTTCGCACACTACAAAAAGGTACTCAATGACAATGAGTTCAACTACACCTCCTGCCGCACAGCCGAAGAAGCACAGAACCGAAAAGTGAATTTGGTGAACGTGTGGAACGATGAGGTGGAATTGGAAGTGGGTAAAGCAACAGAATCAGGTGGCAAGCATGCGTTCTTGTCTTTGGAGCGCGCGACACAGGACCTTGCGGCTGGAAAAGTAGATGTGCTTGTTACAGCACCAATTTCTAAGGAGGCCATGGGGAAATCTGGTTTTCAGTTTCCTGGACATACCGAATACCTTGCTCACCTGGCGGGTGAACCAGAAGCTTTAATGATTTTAGTGGCTGGAACATTGCGCGTGGCATTGGTGACAACTCACATCCCAATCAAAGAAGTAAGCACGTCGCTTACACGAGAAAAGATTTTACAAAAAATCAAGATGTTTGAAAACAGCTTGAAGAAAGATTTTGGCATTATCCGCCCAAAAATTGCGGTCTTTGGCTTGAATCCTCATGCGGGCGAGAATGGTAAAATGGGCACTGAAGAACAAGAAATCATTACACCAGCCATCAATATGGCGAAGAACGAGGAAATCATGGCTTTCGGACCATATCCAGCAGATGGATTTTTTGGATCTGAAGGAAGACACCAATTTGACGGTGTGCTGGCGATGTACCACGATCAAGGTCTTGCAGCGTTCAAAGCCTTGGCATTTGATGACGGTGTGAATTATACTGCTGGATTGCCGATCGTAAGAACTTCACCAGACCATGGGACTGCTTTCGATATTGCAGGACAAAATAAAGCGTCTGAGCAATCCTTCCGAAGTGCTATCTATCAAGCGATTGACGTGTTTAGATGCCGTAAAATGAGTAAAGAAATGAGCGCGAATCCATTGCCTATTACGGTGAAGGAACGTCGTCGTTCAAACAATGATATTGAGTGAGTTTTTCATTTTTGGGCAAAAAAAGAACAGTTATTAACAGTATTGCGTTAAAATTGTTACCTTTGCCCTCCAATTTTTGATCAGCGTGAAGTCGAAAAGAACATTCGTAATCCCTTTCGTTGGACTCAAACTGGGCTTTCATGAGTTTGATTTTGAAATTCATGATTCGTTCTTTGAAGAAAAGGAGTATTCCATCATTCACAGCGGTAATGTGAATGTCCATTTGGTACTGGAGAAGAAGGAAACGATGATGATCGCGGAATTCCAACTCGCAGGTAGTGTTTCGACATCCTGTGACCGGTGCGATGATCCAATCGATGTGCCTGTGAAAGGGCAGTTTCGACTGATTTACAAATTTGGACTTGAACCAAGTGAAGATGAAACACTCATCGTTTTACATCCTGATTCGTATGAATTGGATGTGAGCGAAAACGTATATGAACTAATTACGGTATCTATGCCTGCGCGTTCAGTCCACAAAGACGGAAAATGCAACGAAGAGATGCTTCATTTGATCAGTCAGTACACCGTGCATCAGACACCATCGGAAGATGATGAATTTGATGATGACGACGACGATTGGGATGATGACGATGAAGATTGGGACGACGATGAAGATTGGGCCCATGATGATTCGGATGACGACGATTGGGACATAGACGAGGAAGATAATGATGATGGCGATAACAACGACGGGCCGATTGATCCCCGTTGGAACGCATTGAAAAATTTGAATAATAATTAATATAAACACATAAAATGGCACATCCTAAACGGAAAATTTCCAAGACGAGACGTGACAAGAGAAGGACTCACAAGAATGCAGTTGCGCAGCAAATTGCAATTTGTCCTACAACTGGTCAACCGCACCTTTTCCACCATGCTCACTGGCATGAAGGAAAACTTTATTATAAAGGAAGAGTCGTTGCTGAAAAAGAAGTAGCTGTTTAATCAGTTGCATCTACGCGCTTCTTATGAAGATCGGCATCGATATCCTCGGTGGAGATTTTGCCCCAGAAGCGAATGTTTCTGGAGCTGTTCTCGCTAGAAAAGAGCTTCCCAAAGACGTGAAACTCGTGTTAATAGGCGACAGAGAGCTAATCTCTAGTGGCCTTTTGGCGTTGGGTGAAATGGAAAGTGATTACGAAATTGTGCATGCACCCGATGTAATCACCATGCATGACCATCCAACACGTGCGATTCCTCAAAAACCAAATAGCTCCATTGCTGTTGGCTTTGAATTGCTTGCCCGCAAAGAAATCATGGCTTTTGCAAGTACGGGAAATACTGGCGCAATGCTCGTTGGTGCCATCTATAAAATCAATACGATTCCTGGAATTATTCGTCCGTGTATCACCTCAAACATTCCGTGCATCGATGGTTCTAATTCAATTTTATTGGACGTAGGATCAAATGCGGATTGCAAAGCAGATGTACTTTATCAATTTGCTGTGCTTGGATCACTCTATTCTCAGACTGTATTCGGCGTGGATAAACCGCGAGTGGCCTTATTGAACATTGGTGAGGAAGAGTCCAAAGGAAACCTATTGACCTTAGCAGCCCACAAAATCATGGCGGAATCGGATGAAATTAACTTCATCGGAAACCTCGAAGGTCGTGATATCTTCTCGGGGAAAGCGGATGTCATAGTGTGTGACGGCTTTACTGGGAATATCGTATTAAAGCAAGCGGAAGGGATTTATACACTTATGAAAAAACGTGGAATTCAAGACGACTACTTCGATCGATTTAATTATGAAAATTATGGCGGCACACCCATTCTAGGGGTCAAAGGAAATGTGATCATCGGTCACGGAATTTCCAATGATGTTGCCGTTAAAAATATGATACTTCATGCGCATGAAGTGGCCAAAACAGGCTTGGCCATGCGCGTGAATGAAGCCTTCAACGGAGAATGAGAAAAATTACTGCAGCAATCACAGGTGTTCAGGGATATGTTCCTGAAACAGTTTTATCGAATGAAGATCTTTCGAAGATCGTTGATACCTCTGACGAGTGGATCACGTCGCGCACAGGGATCAAGGAACGTCGCATCATGAAAGATGGAGCGTCTTCTGATATGGCGGCAGCAGCAATTAGTGCCTTGCTAGAGAAAAAAGGCATTGATCCTCTAGAGATTGAATTGGTAATCTGCGCAACAGTTACACCTGACTACCCATTTCCTAGTACAGCAAATGTGATTTGCGATAAGGTAGGAATGAAGAATGCCTGGGGGTATGATAGCATCGCAGCATGTTCAGGTTTTATCTATGCGCTCTCGACGGGTGCTCAATTCATTGAGACAGGACGTCACAAGAAGGTCATCGTTGTTGGGGTAGATAAAATGACTTCAATTTTGGATTATCAAGATCGAACAACATGTGTCATCTTTGGCGACGGTGCTGGTGCAGTATTGCTTGAACCAAATGAAGAAGGAAATGGAGTCATTGATTTCATCTTAAGAAGCGATGGTTCTGGACGTCAGTATTTGATTCAACCTGCAGGAGGTTCGGCGTTGCCACCGTCTCATCAAACGGTTGACGAGCGTTTACATTACGTAAAGCAAGAAGGGAAAGCGGTATTTAAATTCGCTGTAACCAACATGGCTGAAGTGTCAGCAGAAATCATGGAGAAGAATGGTTTGACAAGTGAGGATGTGGACTGGTTGGTGCCGCACCAAGCGAATCTCCGAATCATTGATGCCACGGCTGATCGCATGGGATTGACAAAGGAAAAAGTCATGATCAATATTCAAAAGTATGGGAACACTACAGCTGGGACCTTACCTTTATGTTTGTGGGACTATGAAAGCCAATTGAAAAAAGGCGATGTGCTCATTCTATCGGCATTTGGAGGTGGATTTACATGGGGTGCAGTCTATTTGAAATGGGCGTATTAACAGAGAAAAAACTAACTTTACAGAAATAAAATCAATTGCTATGAATTTGAATGAAATACAAGACCTGATTAAATTCGTTTCTAAATCAGGAGTGAGCGAAGTAGAAATTGCTCAAAAAGATTTCAAGATTATCATTAAGGCTGCTCAGAAATCAAAAGGTGCAGATCAACCAATTTATGTTCAAGCTTCGGCTCCAGCACCTGTTGCTGCGCCAGTAGCTGCGCCAGTAGCGGCAGCACCTGCAGCACCAGTAGCAGCGACACCTGCGGCGGAAGACTCTAAGTTGATTACAATTAAGTCACCGATGATTGGAACATTCTATCGTTCTTCCGGTCCAGACAAAGCGGCTTTTGCAAATGTTGGAGATTCCATTTCTCAAGGGAGCACCATTTGTATCATTGAAGCAATGAAATTGTTCAATGAAATAGAATCTGAGGTATCTGGTAAAATCGTGAAAGTATTGGTGGATGACGCTTCTCCAGTAGAGTACGACCAACCATTGTTCCTAGTTGAACCAGCGTAGTCAGTGTGTGACCGGATTCGTCCGAAAACATGGAATGATGATAATTCTTAATTAAACAGCATGTTCAAGAAAATATTAATTGCAAACCGTGGAGAAATTGCTTTGCGCGTAATTCGTACGTGTAAAGAAATGGGAATCAAAACGGTAGCAGTATATTCTACTGCAGATAAAGATTCTTTACCGGTGCGCTTTGCAGACGAAGCGGTCTGTATCGGTCCAGCGGTAAGCTCAAAGTCGTATTTATCGATTCCTAATATCATCGCTGCAGCGGAAATTACCAATGCGGATGCGATTCATCCGGGTTATGGTTTCCTTTCAGAGAATGAAAAATTCTCAAAGGTGTGTCAAGAGCACGGAATCAAATTTATTGGCGCTTTACCTGAACAAATCGCAGGGATGGGTGATAAGGCTACAGCGAAAGCAACAATGATTGCAGCTGGTGTACCTTGTATTCCTGGATCGAAAGGTTTGTTGAAGGATGTAGAAGATGCGCGTAAAACGGCACTTGTCGTGCGTTACCCGATCATCCTAAAAGCAACTGCTGGAGGTGGTGGAAAAGGGATGCGTATCGTTTGGAAGGAAGAAGATTTAGAGGCTGCATGGGATTCAGCACGTCAAGAAGCAGCTGCTGCGTTCGGAAATGATGGAATCTACATGGAGAAGTATATTGAAGAACCACGCCACATAGAGATTCAAATCGCCGGTGACCAATACGGAAATGCATGTCACCTTTCAGAACGCGATTGTTCCATTCAACGTCGTCACCAAAAATTGGTGGAAGAAACTCCTTCGCCATTCATGACGGAAGAGTTGCGTGAGCGCATGGGTGAAGCAGCAATTAAAGCTGCGAAGGCCGTGAAATATGAGGGTGTTGGAACGGTTGAATTCCTTGTGGACAAAAACCGTGATTTCTACTTCATGGAAATGAATACCCGAATCCAAGTGGAGCATACCATCACGGAGGAGGTAATCGATTATGACTTAATCAAGGAGCAAATTAAAATTGCTGCGGGGCATAAAATTTCCGGAAAGAACTATTTCCCGCATTTGCACGCAATCCAATGCCGCATCAACGCGGAGGATCCATACAACGATTTCCGTCCATCACCAGGAAAAATTACTTCATACCACTCACCAGGAGGTCACGGAGTGCGTATCGATACTCATGCATATGCAGGTTATGTGATTCCACCGAACTATGACTCCATGATTGGGAAGCTGATCGTGGTAGCACAAACGCGCGAAGAAGCTATTCTTAAGATGAAACGTGCACTCGACGAGTACATCATTGAAGGTGTTAAAACAACCATTCCTTTCCACCAAAAATTAATGGATAATGAGGATTTCCGCAACGGAAACTTCACAACCAAGTTCATGGAAACATTCGAATTCTAGTAGAAAACATAAAAAAGTAAAAAGCCGACTGAATAGTCGGCTTTTTTTATTCCCAAAAACTCTCCATCTTCCCCTCTTCCCAAGAGGGGTGTCAGCTTTAGCTGACGGGGTGATCAATTACCCCAGCAACGGAGTTGCGAAACTCACAAATATATTTGAGAGTTTCCCCCCTCACTCTCACTCTCACTCTCACTCTCACTCTCCCCCTGCCCGTACTTCTCAAGTATAAACTGCTCCAACTTAAACATGGTCGTTTTGATCCTGTATTTCACATCGGCAGCAGCAATGCGATACATGGTAAGTCCCATTGCGGTTAATTCAGCTTCCCGTTGTGCATCATACCGCTCTTTTCCTTTGTGGCTTGCGCCATCAATCTCTATAATCAAATGAAGTTTTTTGACATAAAAATCAACGATGTAATTGCCAATCACACGTTGACGGTCAAAATCAATGTTGTGAAACCGACCTTTTGTTACCTGCACCCAGAAAATGATTTCAGTAATGGTACTCTCGTTTCGCATCTGTCGGGCATACTTCACAAGTTCGGGATTGCGTGGTAGGATTTTGGAATTCTTGACTCTTAATGGAATGCCTTTTATCGCATACGGATATTGATAGAGTGAGCGTTTCGGTTTATAGCGTTCATTCGGTTCAAAGAGTAGGTGGGAAGGGATCTCATTCCAAATTTGGTAGGGTAGGTCAAGGGTTTTTCCTTTTGAAGATCTTTCTTTCAATAGGGGCGAGTCATACAGCAATGCATCATGACTCAATGAGAATGGTTTAATTGATTTCATGCGAGTGGTCTTTAGAACAGAAGGTACAAAAAAAACCGTGAGAACTCAATCCCACGGTTTCTATTTTCTTGCGATTTAATCGCGAATAATCGCGAATAATCGTTGAATTATAATCCAAGCAACACTGCCACTGGATCTTTTGATCCAAAAAGCATTCTTTCTGGATTTTCGAGCATTTCCTTCACTTTTACCAAGAATCCAACAGATTCCTTGCCATCAATGATTCGGTGGTCGTAGGAAAGCGCTACGTACATGATTGGACGAATCTCCACTTTGCCATTGATCGCCACAGGGCGTTCAACCACATTGTGCATACCCAAAATCGCAGATTGCGGAGGATTGATGATTGGCGTTGACAACATCGAACCAAATACACCACCGTTTGTGATGGTAAATGTTCCACCTGTCATATCGTCCGGTGTCATTTTTCCGTCTCGAGCCTTCACAGCCAAACGCTTAATTTCACGCTCGATTTCTGCCAATGACATCTGTTCCGCGTTGCGGACTACAGGTACCATCAACCCTTTTGGAGAAGACACGGCGATACCGATATCTGCGTAGTTGTGGAAGACCATTTCATTGCCGTCGATTTGGCCATTCACTGCTGGATAAAGGTTCAACGCTTCGGTGACTGCTTTCGTAAAGAAAGACATGAATCCAAGGTTCACCTCATGATGTTTGGCAAAAGCATCTTTGTATTTTGCACGAAGGTCCATGATTGGTTTCATATCTACCTCGTTGAATGTCGTAAGCATGGCTGTTTCGTTCTTCACAGAAACAAGGCGCTCTGCAATTTTACGACGGAGCATGCTCATTTTTTCGCGATTTTGGTCGCGTGTTCCTCCCCAGCCTTGTGCGGCTGCGGCAGAGAAACCAGCGGACATAGCGGCAACAACATCTTGTTTCGTTACACGCCCGTCTTTGCCAGTACCATTTACTTTACCTGCAGGGATGTTGTTTTCGGCCATGATTTTAGCAGCCGCAACTGAAGGTGTTCCCGAAGCATAAGAGTCCTTCTTCACAGGATCTGGCGATGGAGCAGCGACAGCCGGAGCAACCTTTTCTGCTACAGGCGCAGCCTTCACTTCTTCCTTCTTTACTTCAACTTTCGGCGCTGCACCAGCAGGACGCGCAGCAGAAGTGTCAATCAAGCAAACGACTTGACCTACTTTTACCACATCACCATCTGCTGCTTTCAGCGTTATGATACCGCTTTCTTCAGCAGGAAGAACAAGAGTTGCTTTGTCTGAATCGACTTCGGCGATGGCTTGATCCTTTTCAACATAGTCCCCGTCAGAGACCAACCATTGAGCAATTTCTACTTCCGAGATTGATTCACCCGGACTGGGAACTTTCATTTCTAATACTGACATATCCTTCTATTTTGTATGGAGTGATTAGTTGACTTTTACTTTCGCATAACTGAACAAATCGGCAAAGAGTTGCTTCAATCGTTTTTCATGCAATTTTTTTGATCCTTCTGCAGCTGCAGCGGTCGAATTACGTGTGATTCCAACGAATGGAATGTCTCTCATCGACATCGCAATGTAGGTCCAAGCGCCCATGTTTGCAGGTTCTTCTTGGGCCCAAAGGATATTTTTCGCGTTTTTATATTTTGCAAGAATGTTGTCAATGTGATTCTTTGGAAGCGGGTAGAGTTGCTCAACACGCACAAAGGCCATATTTTCAACGCCTAATTCCGACGCCTTCACTTTCATTTCGTAGTAAAATTTACCAGAACAGAAAACTACAGTATCCACTTTCGCAACTTTTGCAGCTGAATCGTCAATCACTTCTTGGAAACAACCTGTTGCCATTTCTTCAAGTGTCGACACTGCTGCAGGTAAACGTAAAATCATTTTCGGAGAGAAAACAATCAATGGCTTTCTAAAATCGCGTTTCAACTGTCGTCGCAACAAGTGGAAATGGTTTCCAGGAGTTGATGTATTCACAACCTGCATGTTGTTGTCTGCACATTGCTGCAGAAAACGTTCCATGCGACCTGAAGAGTGCTCAGCACCTTGACCTTCATATCCGTGAGGTAATAGCATAACGAGTCCACTTTGTGTAGCCCATTTGTCTTCACCTGCGGAAATAAATTGGTCAATCATGATTTGAGCGCCGTTGAAGAAATCCCCGAATTGTGCTTCCCAAATCGTTAATCCTTTTGGTGTTGCCAATGAATATCCGTATTCGAATCCAAGAACACCATATTCTGACAACAACGAGTTGTAAACGGTAAATTCTGCCTGTTTATCTGACAAGTGATTGAGAGTAATTACCTCTTCTTCGGTGTCTTCTGTCTTTACAACAGCGTGACGGTGAGAGAAAGTACCACGCTCAACATCTTGACCTGAAATACGCACCGGGTGACCTTCATCGAGTAAGGTCGCGTAGGCCAACATTTCAGCCGTCCCCCAATCCAAGGTATTGTTCTTCACCGCATTCATGCGATCTTCAAAGATCTTGGCAATCTTACGGAAGTATTTTTTTCCTTCAGGAAGGGTAGAGAGCTTAATCCCTAATTCGTATAATTTTTTCTTGTCGAAACCTGTATTCGGTGAATTTGCAAAATCCTCGTCATGTGCATGACGGAATCCTTCCCAAGTTGCGGAAAGGAAGTCGTACACCAAGGCTTTTTCCATTTTGCGTGAATTCTCGAATTCAGATTCTAGGAAATTGTTGTATTCCTCTTCAATCTTGTTAGACTCGTCCTTGTTAATGATTCCTTCAGTTTCTAACTGATTGAAGTAAATGTCTCGAGGATTCGGATGTTTTGCAATGATATTATATAAGCTCGGCTGCGTGAATTTAGGCTCATCACCCTCATTGTGCCCATACTTGCGGTAACATAGAATATCGATGAAGACGTCACGGTTAAATTCTTGACGGTATTCCATGGCAATTTCAATCGTTTGAACAACAGCCTCCACATCATCACCATTTACATGGAAAACTGGACAAAGCGTTGTTTTTGCAACGTCTGTGCAATACGTGGATGAACGTCCATCCAAATAATTAGTGGTAAACCCAACCTGGTTGTTCACAACAAGGTGAATGGTACCACCAGCACGGTACCCATCAAGTTGAGCCATTTGAATCGTTTCATACACAATGCCTTGACCCGCCAAAGCAGCATCACCGTGAATGAGAACAGGACAGATTTTATTTTCATCCTTCAGGACGTGATCGACCTTTGCACGTGCAATGCCTTCAACAACAGTATTCACAGCTTCAAGGTGAGAAGGATTTGGAGACAATGTCAAACCAACAGTTTTTCCACTTGAAAGTTCAACCACCGATGTAAATCCTTGGTGATATTTGACGTCACCATCGAAATAATCGATAGAGTCAAACTCTTTCCCTTCAAATTCAGAGAAAATATCTTGTGGACGTTTTTTGAAAATGTTCGCAAGCGTGTTCAAGCGACCTCGGTGCGCCATACCCATTACGAAGTATTCTACACCCAATTCCGAGCCCTTGTTTACTAATGTATCCAAAGCGGGAATCAAAGCCTCACCACCTTCAACGGAAAAGCGCTTTTGGCCAACGAACTTTTTCCCTAGAAACGCCTCAAAACTCGATGCCTTGTTGAGCATGCTGAAGATTTGAATTTTACGGTTCTTGTCAAAGCTAGGTCTGTTCTTTAATTCAATTTTATTCTTGAACCACGCGATGCGTTCTGGATCTCTCATGTAGGCATATTCAATACCTATCGATTGGCAGTAAGTTAGGTTGAGATGGTCTATGATTTCTCGTAATGTAGCAGCACCAATCCCAATCTCCTCGCCAGCGTTGAATACCGTGTTCAGATCACCTTCCTCAAGACCGAAGTTTTCGATGTCTAAGGTTGGAGTGTACTTCCGGCGTTCGCGAACAGGATTCGTTTTGGTGAACAAGTGCCCACGTGAACGATAGCCGTTGATCAAGTTAATGACCTTGAACTCTTTTTGAAAATTCTCAGGAATTTCTCCGCCGTCTTCATAATTCGTTCGGGCAAAATCGAACCCTTCGAAGAATTTTTTCCAGCCAATATCCACGCTCTCAGGATCCTGACGATATTGTTGGTATAGGTGGTCGATAGCGTTTACATCCGCGTTTCCGACGTACGATACTTTGTCCATTTATCTTGTACTCTTGATGGAAAAGCAAAGGTAGGCTTTTCGGTGGATTGGGGGAGTAGGATTTTAAATAAATTCGGTTTCGCTGCCAATTTTTCATTCAATTCATGGATATTCAAACATTGAAGCGCTTTCTTCCCCAATTTGCATTTCACTCCATTCCATTTCATGGCTGTTGTTTTTAACTAAAAAAAGCTGACAAGCATTTATGCGGATTCCACAATATCTCACGGGAGATCATCATTTGATTTGGTTCAATATCCCATTGGTTTCGAATACCACTGCGCGAGGTGATAACTTTCGAGCACATCATCAAAACCCCCACAAAATCTTTTTTAACTTTGCCGCATGGAACAAAAAGAGGACAAACTGAAGGAGGTAATTTCCCATGCAAAGGAATATGGATTTGTTTTTCCGTCATCTGAGATTTACGATGGATTGGCGGCAACGTACGACTACGGGCAACTGGGTTCGGAGTTGAAAAACAACATCAAGTCGTATTGGTGGAAGTCGATGGTGCAAATGCATGAAAACATTGTCGGAATTGACTCTGCGATTTTTATGCATCCAACAACATGGAAAGCTTCTGGTCACGTTGACGCTTTTAATGACCCACTCATCGACAACAAAGACTCAAAGAAACGCTATCGTGCGGATGTGTTGTTGGAGGAACACATGGAAAAGATTCGCCTCAAAATTGAAAAAGAGGTGGAAAAGGGTGTGAAGCGCTTCGGTGATGATTTCGATGAACATCAGTTTCGTGCGACGAACCCAAATGTGTTGCGTAACGCAGAAAAAATAAAAGAAATCGAAGACCGCATGCGTACAGCTCTTGAAACAAATGATTTGGAGGGTGTGTATCAGTTGATTATGGACTGCGAAATCGTATGTCCAATCAGTGGTTCTCGCAATTGGACCGAGGTGCGTCAATTTAACCTAATGTTTTCCACTGAACTTGGTTCTGTAGCCGGGGATGCAGCAACAATTTATCTTCGCCCAGAAACGGCACAAGGGATTTTTGTTAATTTCCTCAATGTGCAGAAATCAGGCCGAATGAAAATTCCTTTTGGAATTGCTCAAATCGGCAAAGCATTTAGAAATGAAATCGTTGCACGTCAATTTATCTTCCGAATGCGCGAATTCGAACAAATGGAAATGCAGTTTTTTTGCCGTCCAGGTGAAGAAATGAAATGGTACGAGTACTGGAAGGAAACACGCTCGAAGTGGCATAAAGCATTAGGCTTGGGGGATAACCAATACCGTTTTCACGACCACATAAAATTGGCCCATTATGCCAATGCAGCCTGTGATATCGAGTTCAACTTCCCCATGGGTTTCAAGGAGCTTGAAGGAATTCACTCTCGAACAGATTTCGATTTGAAACAACACGAGCAATTCTCAGGGAAGAAACTTCAATATTTTGATCCAGAATTGAATCAGAACTATGTGCCTTTCGTGGTTGAAACATCGGTGGGACTCGACCGCATGTTCTTGGCGGTCCTGAGTGCATCCCATAAAAATGAGGTCCTGGAAGATGGCTCCGAGCGCACTGTGCTTTCGATTCCGCCAGCTTTAGCACCGTATAAGGTGGCTGTGATGCCATTGACGAAGAAAGATGGTTTACCAGAGAAAGCACGCGAAATTATCGATGGCTTGAAGTTCGACTTCCTTTGCCAATACGACGAAAAAGATTCAATTGGGAAACGTTACCGACGCCAAGATGCCATTGGTACTCCCTTCTCTGTGACAGTGGATCACGAAACATTGGAGAACAATACGGTTACAATTCGTGATCGCGACACCATGGATCAAGTTCGCGTGAACATTGCTGACCTTCATCGAATGATAGATGAAAAGGTGAGCATGCGAACCCTGTTGGCCTAAAGTTGACATAAAGTAGAGCGCCTTATTTTTCTTTGAATGGTTGTGACTGCAGACTAATAAAGTCCTCGGGGTACTTTTCTATGCCCTCAAAGCCAAGCGCGATGTCGCGTCCGTCGGAGGGAATATGATTGGTGCCAAAGAGATAATCCCAAATACTCAAGGTAATCCCGAAATTGATGCCATTCGGATGGCTTTTAGGCATGTGCTTCGCGTGGTGCCAAATGTGCATTTTTGGATTATTCAAAAGGTATTTCAATGGCCCATAATTGATGGCGATGTTTGCGTGATTTAAATGGCCAATGAGGATGGTAAAGGCATGAAGGATAAACGCATGTTCCAATTTGAAGTGGAGCAGCCAAGACATGAAAATATACAAACCCGTTTTATAAACGAGTGTTTCCATCCAGTGGTAGCGCAAGTGTGCGGCGAATCCCATCTCCGTGACTGAGTGGTGAACCTTGTGGAATTTCCATAGCCATTTGTTCCGATGCAATAACACATGGATGCACCATTGAATGAAATCCGCCAGGAAGAAGAAAATAGGAAACTGCAGCCACAAGGAAAGTTCGGAAAGATTGAAGACTCCTTTTTTTGGAAGTCCGATACTTTGCATGAAATATCCAAAATAACGTTCGCTGACTGACGAGAGCGCAATAAAAATGATGAGGTTGAAAATGAAGAAGTTGAAAAACATGTAAAAGGCATCAATCCAGAACCCTTTGCGGAAAACCCGTTGTTCTTTTCTCCAAGGGACAAGTAATTCCAAAATCCAAACCGCTAGCGATAGATAAATCAATAAGTAGAAATAGTTGTCATTGCTGAATGGGTGACTTACACTATTCCATACATACGAGGCATAGTTCGAATAGAAACGAGAAACATGTTCTAAAAAAGTCATGTGCTAATTTTTGTCAAATGTAACGCTAACTGGACTGTACTTGTGTAACATTTGTGCAAGCCCTTTTGTGCAAAATTAGGCTAAAAACAGACTTTACAACGTATTTCTACGTAGATACTATTCCGTAGAACATCTCAAATTGAGGCGATGTCTGCATCCAATCGTTAGTAGGTCGGTCAAACATGTATTCCTTTGTTTCATGAAACACAAAAACATTACACACATGAAAACAAATTTCTTAACAACAGCTGTACTTATTCTCGGTACAATTGGTTCGGCTGCCGCGCAAAATAACGGTGCGCTAAATGTATCAGCAACGAAAACAGATCCCACTTGTTTTGAAACAACAGATGGGACCATCACCTTGGATGTCACTGGAGGAGTGCCTCCATATACGTATTCGTGGTCGAATTCCGAAATGGGTGCTCAACTCACAGGTCTGCATGCAGGATTGTATGACGTTACAGTCCAGGATGCGCTCAATGATGCTGTTTCGCTTTCTTTAGAGCTGCTGAATCCAGAAGCATTAAACATCACAGGACTGGTAACAGACGCATCAATACACGGAGGTTCTGACGGTGCAATTGATGTCACTGTAACAGGATTGGCCGGTGGCTTTAATTTGCTTTGGTCGAGTTCAGATGGTGCAGGATTTGATATCTATCAGTTTGATCAAGTAAATCTAACTGCTGGAAGCTATAAATTGGATATTTCAACAGAGTTTGGATGTAACACTTCGGAAACGTTTATTGTTGGTCAAGCATACCCAATACTTACGACGAACAACGGTTTCTGGACAAATACATTTGAGAACCAGAAAGATTCCATCGCTCAAATCATGATTTATCCGAATCCATCGGAAGGGAATTTTGCTTTCAAAAATACAAGCGATGTAAAGTCGGTAACAATCTACAATGCTGTTGGGAATTTCATAGGTACAATGGATGAAAATGAGGTCGGAAAATCGAGCCATGGGCTTATGCTTGACCGAGGAATTTACAACGTGGTATTTGAACGTAAAAATGGCACTTTGGAACGTCAAAATTTAATCATTCGATAAAAAACCTTAAAATCACAAAAGAGAAAAGGGTCTGCTACGGTGGACTCTTTTTTTGTTTTAACAATTGCTGAATTGGTGCAATCCGTTCCCTTGTGTATCTTTGCATTCAAATTCCACGGTATGAAATATTCATTATTTTTTGCACTTGCCTTGATGGCCTGCTCTTCGAAACCTGAGGTAGTTCATCTTCGTACAGAAAAACCAAAGAAAAAGGAAATCGTTCAGGTGGAACCTAATAAATCCTTTACTGCAGACATCGATGGAATGACCTGCGAAATGGGTTGTGGAGGAAGTATTCGAACAAAACTGAAAGGGACAGGTGCAGTCTCACGGGTGAAATTTGATTTTGTTGAAGGACGAAAAACACAAGGCATGACGGTGTTTTTTGATGAAACAAAAATTTCTCAGAAGAAAATTAAAGATATCCTTCTCACCATGAATGAGCAGCAATTTACGCTTGCGAATGTGGCTGTTCAATCCTTGGAGAAATAGATTCCTCCTCAATGGTGGAGGCAAAAAGGAAACTACGGTCAGCATATTATAGATTTGTTGTCATTTTGAAGATTTTCGTGGTCTAAGCAATTATCTTTGCTGTATTCGGAGGAAAATTCTCTCCTCTCAATCATAGAAACCACTCAAGATGAAACCACACACACACAAGATTTGGGGCATTTTTCTCATATCTACACTTTTGACGATTCCCTCAGGGGTAGTTGGTCAAGCCATTAACATGACTACCAACGCTGCTGTACCTGTGACGACAAGCACCTGCTCGGCAACATTTTTTGACAATGGGGGAAGCGCTGGAGCCTATACCAATACATCTGGAACGTATACCCAAACATTTTGCCCATTGACTTCCTCATATGGTATTCACTTGTTCATCTCTACGATTGATTTGAAGC
Source organism: Crocinitomicaceae bacterium (assembly GCA_040379705.1). Lineage (GTDB taxonomy): Bacteria > Bacteroidota > Bacteroidia > Flavobacteriales_D > Crocinitomicaceae > M0103. The sequence continues at coordinate 7,227 of JBEIKR010000009.1, read as the reverse complement.
AAACGGGAAATGCGTCCAACGATGATCAATTGCTTGTTTATTTGGGTAGTGGGACATCTGGGACACTGTTGTATACTACGCCTGTGGATGTGCAAACAACAAATCTTGAGTTCTACAGCAATATGAATGAATGTATGACCATTGTATTTATTCAAAATGGCAGCAATACGGGCAATGCAGCGGGATGGTCGGCCACGGTGAACTGCGAACCACTCTTTTCTATCACCCAAGTGGAAAGTGTTGTTCAGACCTGTGGCGAAGCATTTGTAGATCCAGGAGGAATCGCGGGCATGTATGCAGGCAACTCCAATACAACACCCTTGCCAACAGGCTATTACACCCACAATGCGGTGCACACCTACACGTTTTTACCAGCTACCACTGGAAATTATGTTACACTGAATTTCTCCAAGTTTAAATTGGACCCATCGGATAAGCTCATCATCATCGATGGTTCAGGCACCAACGCTGGGATTTTGGGCCAATACAGCGGAACAACTGCCCCGCCGTCCTTTACTGCTTCGACAAGTAGTGGTTGTCTCAAGGTTATTTTTATTAGCGATGGAGCCAACTCATCTCCGGGTTGGATTGGACAAGTGGGATGCTCGTCAATTCCTGGAAATTCCGTGGCGATTTGCAGCACATCCGATTGCAGTGGCACTTGCGGATATACGATTTGTTCGAGTGGCGCCTTTCCTGTGAGTAGTGGCAGCGGAAGCGGCATTCAGGAAGGATTCACTGCAAATACGATGGGGTGTCTAGGCCTGAATGGTGAAATAAATTCTACGTGGTACTACTTTAAAGCGGGAATGAGCGGAAGCTTGGGCTTCGTGATTGATCCTCCTTCGGGATTGGATTTTGATTTCGCCTTGTACGGACCTGGAAATGGGACAGTAATCTGTCCACTCAATACGGGAAGTGCGCCGCTTCGATGTAGCTTTGCCAATAACAATCTATCTACGGTTCAAGGGAACATCGGTTTAGTGGATGGTGCTGGAGATCTTACCGAAGGTGCATCGGGGGATGGTTTTGTTGAGGATTTGACGGTCATCGCTGGTGAAGAATATGCCTTGTTGATCAATACTTTCTCGAGTGGAAATCCACAGGCCGCACCAACCATTACTTGGACAGGTTCGGCGATGAACGGATTGATTTGTGGATTTGCGCTTGGTGGCGAGGTAATCTCCTTTGACGGCTATCATTACCAAGGATCAAATATTCTCCACTGGAAAACGGCATCTGAGCACAATACCGATTATTTTACGCTGAAAAAAAGTCACGATGGCAACGAATGGCAGACCATGACTAAAATCACAGCTGCAGGTTCGTCCAATGCACCATTGTCCTACCAATTCTCTGACAATGAAAGCGAAGGCGTGAATTACTATGATTTATCCCTTACTGATGTCGATGGAAAACAAACCCACATTAGTACAATCGCTGTCAATGCGGATTTGTGTGCTAGTGGATTTATTTCGGCCTATTTCCCAAACCCAAGTTCAGGAAAAGTTAGTTTTTACTATTGTGGAACAAACTTCGATGATGTCCTTGACGTGAAGATCCATAACGCTTTTGGCGCCTTGGTATTTGATACAGCTATCCGCGATTTCAAAGATGCATCATCAATAGACCTAGACCTTTCGAACTTGGAAAATGGCGTGTATTATGCGACGATTTACCAGAGTGGAGAAGTCCAAATAAAGCGCATTTCTTTGGTGAAATGATATCTTGGACATCCGTAATTGTCAACTGTATTTCTTTCGCAGATAAACCTTGTAGGCCTCGCGGAACAAAATCCGTTCGGAAAGTTGAGCGAGAAAATCTGGCTGGGTAGTCAGCGAAAGGAAGTCCTTTTCGGGAAGATCGATGGTGTAAAGCAATTGCAACAAGCGTGTTTCTCCTTCTTGCATCAAATCGGCAATTCGCTCGCCCAGCAACGATTCGATGGCTTCTTTGGAGAAGGCTGTGGTTGAAAATTCCTCCGGAAAAAAGAGATTGAACTTTCCAAAGTCCTTGGCTATTTGCTCTTGCATCTTGATCACGAAAGCAGCATCGTTTAATGACTGTTGTAAGGCTTGAAATTCAGTCAGATTACTCATATTCAGCGTTTAGCAGATGCCGCCTCCAGCGTTGAATCCTTTTTCGGGAACCATGAAGCTCAAGTTCCCTTCCGCATCTTCCGCCATTAAGATCATTCCTTGTGACTCAATACCTCTGATTTTTCGTGGAGCTAAATTCAAAAGCACACTGACCGTTTTTCCAATCACATCTTCGGGTGCGTAATGTGCTGCAATCCCTGAAACAATGGTTCGTTTATCAATGCCCGTGTCCACCAATAGTTTTAGCAACTTATCTGCCTTCTCTACTTTTTCAGCTTCGAGAATGGTCCCAAGTCGGATGTCCATTTTACTGAAATCATCAAAGATTACTTCCTCTTTTTGAGGTTCAAATGTCGATTCTACCATGACTGTGCTTTTCAATTTGGCCACTTCGGCTTCTACAAGTTCATCTTCAATTTTTTTGAAGAGGATGGATGGCTCACGTGTAAGTGTTCCTTCAGCAATGAGATCCCCACGTCCTGCATCACTCCATTGGTCGGTATGGACATTCATGAAATCAGATAATTTGCGCGCTGTTTCTGGCAAGAAGGGTTGTAGAACAATGCTCAAGTTCGCTGTGATTTGCAAGGCAATGTGCATGATGGTTTTCACGCGCTCGGGATCTGTTTTCACTACCTTCCATGGTTCTTGGTCCGCCAAGTATTTGTTCCCAAGACGTGCCAAGTTCATTGCTTCAGCCTGTGCTTCGCGGAATTTGTACGCGTAAATCAATTTGCTGATACGCTGTGGAATTTCCCCCATTTCATTCAAAACGGATTGGTCTTCCACAGTCATTTCACCCAGTGCTGGAACAACGCCTTCGTAATATTTTTGTGTCAACACCAATGCGCGATTCACAAAGTTCCCGAGGATATCGGCAAGCTCGCTGTTGATGCGTGTTTGGTATTCTTTCCAGGTAAATTCAGAATCCTTCGTTTCTGGTGCAATCGACGTCAAGACATACTTCAATTCATCGGCCTTGTCTGGATAGGATGCCAAATATTCATGCAACCAAACCGCCCAATTACGCGACGTTGAAAGCTTATCTCCCTCAAGATTTAAAAATTCAGAAGCGGGTACATTGTCAGGCAAGATGAGATCACCATGATCTTTTAGCAAAATCGGGAAAATGACTGCATGGAATACGATGTTGTCTTTCCCGATGAAATGAATGAGTTTGCGATCGCCTGTCCAGTAATCCTCCCAATTTTTTTGGTTGTCCAATGCCCATTGCTTCGTGGCCGAAATATAGCCAATCGGTGCATCTAGCCACACATAGAGCACCTTACCATCCGCATTGGGTAAGGGAACTTTTACACCCCAATCCAAGTCACGAGTCATGGCACGGGAATGCAATCCGCCATCGATCCAGGACATGCATTGACCAATCACTTGATTTCGCCAAGCCTTTGGTTCATGTTGCTTCACCCCATCCAAGGTTCCTTCCTTGATCCACTCGCGCAACCAGCTTTCGTGACGGTCCATCGGCAAGTACCAATGGGATGTCGTTTTAAGAATAGGCGTTTTTCCGCTTAACGTAGATGTAGGATTGACCAATTCTGTTGGACTTAAATCCGTCCCACATTTTTCACATTGGTCACCGTAGGCATTTGGGTTTTGGCATTTTGGACATTCGCCTACAATGTAGCGGTCCGCTAGAAACTGTTGGTATTCTTCGTCGTAATATTGTTCAGAAATCTCCTCCGTGAACTTTCCTTTTTCATGCAATTTCAAAAAGAAGTCTTGCGAGGTTTTATGATGAATTTCCGCGGATGTGCGGTGGTAAATGTCAAATGAAATTTCGAAATCTTTAAAGGCCTTTCCAATGATAGCATCGTACTTGTCTACGATTTCCTTTGGTGTGATTCCTTCTTTTTTCGCACGCAGCGTGATGGCAGCACCATGCTCGTCACTTCCACAGATGAACGCCACATCATGGCCATTCATTCGCAAGAAACGCACAAAAATATCAGCAGGCAAATAGACCCCAGCGACATGTCCAAGGTGCAGTGGACCATTGGCATAGGGCAGGGCTGCTGTTACGGTAAATTTGGATTTCGACATGCTCAAAGATAAGTATTCATTAGGACTTTTATTCATCAAGGTGCAGCGAAAGTTGGACTGAAGATAGATTTTCTTGCGTGAATAATGAACCTATTGACGAAAGCAAAAGAACTTGCAGAATATTCCCTAAATTAGTGCTGTTAATTGCTACTATGAGGTATATTGCTGTCTTTTCGGTTTTTCTTTTTTCGTTTTTGACTTTAGCTCAACCCTATGCGGGCAGTGAGAAAATGAAGCCAATGAAGTCCGATCTTTCGAAGGCAGCACAGTGTACTCCGCCAAATACTACGACTTTCTTACAAATCAACAATGTCCGTGCGATGGTGCACACGGCAGGGAATTTATGGCAAGTGCCGAATCAAAATTACTCACAGTACGAGGTGCCGAAAAACTCTGGAATCATGGCGCTTTTCACCGCTGCATTGTGGTTGGGAGGAACAGATGTCAACAACCAGTTGAAGTTGGCTGCACTGCGTTACCGAAATGGTCAGGACTATTGGACGGGTCCGCTTTCGAACATTTCTGCCGAAACAAACTATGAGACTTGCGCCAAGTACGACAAGCACTTTGTGTCAACCCAAGACCAAGTGCGTGAATTCAATGCATGGTTTCAGGCGGGTGTCGATGATGCAGAGAATGGAACATCCACCCAAGCGGAACTTTTTCCCAACTATAAAGTACCTGAAATCATCAAAGAATGGCCTGCACATGGGGATGTTTCTCTCGGACAAGATTATTACCTCGCGCCCTTTTTCGACCTCAATGAAGATGGTGAATACAATTGGGAGGATGGCGATTATCCTTGGCATGACATCAATCGCACAAAGAATTGCAAGACCGACCGACGGGTTTCCTTGTATGGCGACATCAACTATTGGTGGGTAATGGATGACAAGGGGAATATCCATACCGAGACGGGAGCTGATCCGATCGGAATGGAAATTCGCGCCCAAGCTTTTGCCTTTGCGTCCAATGATGAGATCAACAACATGACCTTTTACAATTATGAATTGATCAACCGCGGGACACAGACACTTTACAATACCTACTTTGGTTTCTTCACCGATGGTGCTTTGGGTGATCCTTTTGATGATTATGTGGGCTGTGATGTCAATCGTGGCTTAGGGTACTATTACAATGGAGATAATTTCGACGGTGAGAATTCGGGATTTAAAGGCTATGGCTATTCGCCACCAGCTGTAGGTGTTGACTTTTTCGAAGGACCTTATCAGGATGATGATGGTATCGATAATGGGTTTGGAATTGGTGAAAATGAGGCTTTGAATGGAATTGGCTATGGTGATGGAATCGTTGATAATGAACGCTTTGGAATGCGCCGATTCTTGTACTATTCGAATACCACGAATGGCGCAAATCCCAATCAAACCGATCCTATCGGTGCTTCGGATTACTACAATTACCTTCGTGGAATCTGGAAGGATGGCACTAAGTTTTATTACGGAGGAAGTGGTCACATCTCTGACCCAGACTGCAACCCGAATGTGCCCTGTGACTTCATGTTTCCAGGCGATACCGATCCACTCGGATGGGGAACTGGTGGCGCTACACAAGATCCATGGACTGAATATGGGTCGAACAATCCACCGAATGACCGCCGTTTTGTGCAGTCAGCCGGACCTTTCGTGCTGAAACCTGGAGCGGTCAATAATATCACAGTAGGAGTTGTTTGGGCAAGAGCAAACGGGGGAGATCCCTTTGCTTCAGTTGCTGTACTTCAACGAGCTGATGATAAAGCGCAGGCCTTATTTGAAAACTGTTTTAAGGTCTTGGATGGCCCTCATGCTCCTGATTTAGCCATTCAGGAATTGGAAAATGAATTGATTCTCACTTTGTCCAATCCTACGAACAGCAATAACTACAACGAAGAATACCAAGAGTTTGATCCGTTCATTGTTACTGCCGATCCAAATGCGGACAAATCGTACCGTTTCCAGGGCTACCAAATTTACCAGATGCGTGGGAAGCAGTATTCACTTTCGGACATTGGTGACCCAGACAAGGCACGTTTGGTAGCGCAATGTGACATCGAAGATGGTGTGTCTCGAATCATCAATTTTGAGTTCGACGAGGATCTGTTGGCCAGCGTTCCTGTTGAGCGGGTTGATGGACAAGATAAAGGCATTCGCCACAGTTTTAGTGTAAAAACAGATTTATTCGCGCAAGGAACGAGTGAGTTGGTCAACTTCAAGCGGTACTATTATGTCGCCGTGGCTTATGCCTATAACAATTACAAGACCTACGACCCGAGCGACCCACAAGCATTAGACGGACAGCAGAAACGTTATCTCGCTAGCCGCAAAGCTGCAGCAGGGGAAGTGAAAACGATTGAAGCCATTCCGCACAATCCAATGCCTGAGGCGAACGGAACTTTGCATTACTTGGAATACGGTGAATCTCCTGAAATTACACGCTTGGATGGCTATGGAAATGGAAATCGTGCCTTGGAATTGACCAAAGCATCGCTCGATCATATCGTCAAATACGGCACACTCGATAAGGTGACCTATCAACGTGGTGCTGGTCCGCTGAACATCAAAGTGGTCGATCCCTTGAATGTCGCTGATGGCTATTTCGAATGTCGTTTTAGGTCTTACGCTCCCTCCTCATTAAATGGTGCCGACACCGCTTCATGGGTGATTTACCGCTATGACTATGAAAATGGAAGCGTCCTGGATTCGATTTCTTCGGAACAAACCATCCAAGGTGACAATGAACAAATTATCCCGAAATGGGGCGTCTCCGTGCAGATTCATCAAGAGAAATATACCGGTCCTTCAGGGAATTCTTCGGTGAAAACAACAACGATGATTGATCATTCCATCACCTTCGAAGATTCATCCAAGCAATGGCTCACCTTTGTACAAGACAATAGTGCCTTCTTCCCAACGAATTGGATCCGATCAGGAACTTTTGATGAAACTCAAGCAGCCGTGAATGACCCGTTTACCGAAGCCGCATGTTACGACGATGAGGTGGGTGTTGACAACGACGGCAATTTTTCATCCATCCTCAATGGCGGAATTGCACCTCACCGTTTGACGGG
>JBEIKR010000008.1:0-37427 GCA_040379705.1 Crocinitomicaceae bacterium | reverse complement strand
TCTAGTCGTGGTATTGGGCAGGCAATAGCGCTGGAATTAGCATCCAAAGGGGCGAGTATTGTTTTAAATGGTCGCGACGAAAAACGACTTGCAGAAACAGAAGAGATGATTCGAAAGCATCATCACCGTGTAATAAGTGTATGTTGCGATGTTTCAATAAAAGAAGGCGGATTAATGCTTATTGATCGTGCTATTGAAGCCTTTCATCAAATCGACATCCTAATCAACAATGTAGGTGTTTCGATGCGGGGAACAGTGGCTGAAGTTCACCCGGATGTATTTAAAACAGTATTTGAAAGCAATGTGCTCGGCACTGTAAATCCAACGATACCCGCTTTGCCTTATTTGCGCAAAACAAAGGGAAGCGTTGTGTTTATTTCTAGTTTGGCAGGAATACGTGGATTGCCTTTTTTATCGGCTTATGGCGCATCTAAAATGGCTTTGCGCGGAATTGCAGAGTCGATTCGAATTGAAGAAGCAAAGAATAATGTCCATGTCGGGTTGATCTATGTTGCCATGACAGAAATTGCGCACAACAAAGAAGCGATTGGTGCGGATGGTTCCATGGTTATTCTCGATTCAAGAAAGAGCAGAAACGTACAAAGCATCGAGTCGGTTGCTAAAGCTGTGTTAAGAAACATTCAACGACGTAAATTTATCAGCACATTAACACGCTTAGGAAAATTAAACTCTTTTCTCCAATCACGTTTTCCAAGCCTTGTCGAACGGATCATTTTAATGAACATCAAAAAATTCGAAGAAGGAAGCAAGTAAGATGTTAATAGGTCAAGATTTCGAAAAGATTGAGTGGGAATTCATGGGTTTACACCTCCTAGAACCCAACGCGATGATTGGTGATATCGTCATCTTTATTGTGGCATTAACATTCGCATTCAAGGTAAAAGTTCATCCGCTGCATCCCGCTTTTTTCACCAATTGGAAATGGTTTTTCGTCATCTTTGGCATAAGCTTCTTGATGGGGGGATTTGGACATTTATTCTATAACTACTGGGGAGTGCCTGGAAAGTTTTTCTCTTGGTATAGTGGTATGTTCGCAGCCTTAATGATCGAACTTGCCATGATATCGATCTTTCCTATGATTGAATGGCGAAAGAAATTAAAGATGCTTTCCTACTTTAAGCTTTTTCTTTCAATTGGTATCGCAACATTCATTTATTCCACCGTTGATTTAGAGCTTGACCCATCAAAAGGACTAATCATTCCCACATTAAACTCCGTTATTGGCCTAGGATTATCCTTGGGAATTCTTGGATATTATTACCAACGCAAGATTGATGTGAACTTTCAATATCTCTGGATTAGCACCTTGATTTTGATTCCGTCAGCGGCAGTTCAATCCATGAAAATCAATATACACCAATGGTTCGATCGCAACGATATCAGCCATATACTTTTGATTACGAGCATAGCGTTTTACTACACGGCTGTGAGCAAGTTCTATAAGGCATTAAAATAATGTAGATTATCGCACAATGTGCAAGGTGCTGTATTTTGAAACGATTCGCCCGTTCTGATCTTCGGCTGTGATGTAATACACATAATCACCCGCATTCACCAAAGCTCCGTTCATTGATACTCCGTCCCATTGGAAGTTGATATCTGTGGTTTGATACACCGTCTTTCCAGAGCGATCAATAACCACACAACTAAAGCTTCCATCTTTGATTTTATCCATAAGGAAGTCCACCTTTAAGAACTCATTGATTCCATCACCGTTCGGAGTAAATGTATTTGGAAGGATAATTTCCAGGGCTGAGATTGTTTGGTTTGGCTCTGCTGCAATCTCTTCTACACGTTCGTTGGCTTGTTCTTCACTATTAATTTGCTGATCAACGTAGGTGGTTTCAGTAGTAATCGTGCTATTTGTAGTAGTTTCTGGTCCAATGATATAATCTGCCTTTTCAGGGTCGAACGAAATCATGAATTCATCTAAAATTGTCGGCTGCACGATCGGCTCATCGATAATCGACGCAGTCATTTCAGTTGAAAACGTTGCACTTTCAGTGGTGTTTTGTACCTCTTTTTCCTGCTTTTCAACCGTTTTCTCTTCTGTTTTTGTTGGTGCTGTTTGAGGTTGATCATCACCTTTATACATGACATAACCAACAACAGCCACAGAGGCTGCAGCAGTAATTCCTAGAGCAACTTTTGTAAATACAGAAACACTAGAGGCTGTCGAAACAGCACCTATTTGAGAAGAAATGTTTCCCCACAGCTCAGGACGCACCTGTGACTCCAAACCGTTTAGTTTGTCACTAAATAAATCCTTTATGGTATCTTTTTCACTCATTTCTTTTCCAATCGTTCTCGTAAGTATGCACGTGCACGGGAATATTGTGACTTCGATGTGTTTTCAGTTACCCCAAGAGTTGCCGCAATTTCAGCGTGCGAATACCCCTCTATGGCAAACATGTTAAACACGATTCGGTAGCCATCAGGCATTGCTCTTACGAGCTTCATCAGGTCCTCTGCCATCATTTCTTCTTCTATAAAAGCATTGTTTTCCAGTTTGTACCCCACATCTTCAATGTCGAGATCCCCTCTAAACTTTACTTCCTTTCGAATTTGATCAAGGGCAGTATTCACCATAATGCGACGAATCCACCCCTCCAAAGAACCTTCCTTCTTAAAGTCAGAAAGCTTCATGAATACCTTTACGAATCCATCTTGGAGCACATCCTCAGCCTGATCGGTATTCTTTGCATAACGCAAACAAACCGTCATCATTTTTCCCGCAAACTTGTCAAACAACAATCGTTGCGCCCTGGCGTTGCCCTTCACACATTCGTTGACTAGCGTAATATCATCCATAGCGCACTCAGACAAAAAGACAGATATGTTTCCAAAAAGGTTGCATGCGCTCTAAAGTTAGGTATAAAACAAGTACTTTCGAATGGACAATAACGCTATGAGACACTTCACTTCTTTTATTTTTTCCCTACTTTTCATTTGTTCTGCTTCCATTTTATTTGCTGGAAAAGGCAATGCTCTGCCAAAATTGAAAGAGGGTAAGTGGACCGGAAATCTGCTTTTGGATTCGAGTGCCATCATGTATTTTAAGTTTGATGTGACTTTAAAAGACGATGGAACATATCGATTAACAGTAATAAATGCAGATGAAAAAATTGAATTGACCGATGTGGTAATGAAGAACGACTCACTTCATGCAAAATTTCCGTTTTTCAATTCAGCTTTCGTTTGGAAAGTATCAAAAAAAGGGTTGTTTGGGTATTGGCAAAACTTCCAAAAAGGTGAGAATTACCGCGTTCCATGCTCGATTACATATGGCGATTTTTACCACCCACTTCATTTCATAAGCACGTTCTATCCACCAAGCAATATAGACGGAACATGGGCTGCAATCTTTGATCCGGGGACTACCGATGCCTATCCGGCTGTTGGTGCTTTTAAACAAAATGGACAATGGTTAAGTGGAACATTTTTAACTGAAACAGGTGATTATCGATTTCTTGAAGGAGTTGTTTTAGCCGACAGCATGGTCCTTTCTTGCCTTGATGGCACACACGCTTGGATGTTTACAGGTCGCATCAGCGGTGACACTATTCGTGGACATTTCTACAGCGGAAAACATTGGAAAGGAGAATGGATGGCGGTGCGCAATGAAAAGGCTACTCTTCCGGATCCTGACACATTGACGAAAATTGAAACTCTTGAACCATTCAGTTTTACACTTAATGACGTCCCTGCAGGAGCACCGTATGGTGTGTTTTCATTTCCATCTGAAGAATATAAAAACAAGGTAACCATCATTCAAATCATGGGGTCTTGGTGCCCAAACTGCCTAGATGAAACAAGGTATTTCTTATCACTGTATGAGAAATACCACGCACAAGGATTGGAAATTATTGCGGTGGCTTATGAAACAGGAAAAGATCCTGTGCAGCATATTGAACGTATCAAACAATTTCAAAAAAAGCTAAACATTCCATATCAAATAGTCATTGGTGGAACATCTAGCAAGGCATTGGCTTCAGAACATTTCAGTATGTTAACGGATATTGTTTCTTTCCCTACAGCCGTTTTCATTGGACGAGATGGACAAGTGAAAAAGGTACACACTGGATTTAGTGGTCCTGGTACAGGCGCTTATTACATGGAATACACGGAAGAAACAGAACGCTTTATACAGGAGTTACTTCAAGAAAAATAAGGGTTAAAGGGCAATTTTCTCAACACGTTTTTGGTGTCTACCACCTTCAAAGTCTGTAGTTAAAAATACTTCAACCATTTCTCTTGCTTCTTCGTAAGAAATAAAACGCGCAGGTAAAGCTATAATGTTTGCGTTATTATGCAACCGCGCTAATTCAGCTATTTCTTTTTTCCAACATAAAGCACTGCGTATTCCAGCATGTTTATTTGCCGTCATGTTAATGCCATTTCCGGATCCACATATTAGTATTCCTCTCATGCCTTCATTCTCTTGAACCATCTCAGAGACAGGATGCGCATAATCAGGATAATCAATGCTTTCTTCAGAAAAACAACCAAAATCTTTAACTTCGTATCCTACGTCAAGTAAATACTGGCGGATGAGTTCTTTGAGTTGAAATCCTGCGTGATCCGCACCAATTGGAATAAGTTTCATACGTACGTTTGTTTTTGTTTTTCAAAAGTACAGCTTATTCACATTGCACCCAAGTTTTGCACATTAGACGATTTTTAAATTTTTACAACATCCATAATTACTGTGTTTTCATGTAAGGGTTTCAAACAATAAAGATGCTTAAATTGTGAATTGTGGTTAAAAACTATTCAAAGATTTCCCTTGCTTTTTAATACGATTTTAAGAAAGCAAAACACAAGCGACATACACAAGCAAAGTTTTGGTGATTTATGGTGTATTTATCAATACAGTTAGACACACTAATCTAGGACAATTAGAAAATGAAATATTCACAACCAGAAAAAAAAGTGAAGTGTTAATTACTATGTAAAGAGCTTTTAATCAGAACAATTAAATAATTATAAACCTGTGAATAACTCTATGAGATTTGTTAATGCTTAATTTCACAAGCTTTTCCAATTGTTTTTACACACATATCAACAATCATAATAAAGAATAATAAATCTTCTATTTTAAAATTAATTTCTTTTATACTATTATATAAGCGATTTGGTAAGTGGAATTGGAAAATTGACCTGAGTTGTCTTAAAATTATGAATACCTTTGGGTTTAAGCTTTGTTGAGATGTCGAAAATAAATATTCTTGTAGTGGAAGACGAATCGATTGTATCGAAGGATATTCAGCATTCGTTGATTCGTTTTGGATACGGTATTTCAGGTGCTTGTTCAAATGGTGAAAAAGCCATTGCGCTTGTTGAAGAATTTCATCCGGATCTTGTGTTGATGGATATTAACTTGAAGGGAGATTTATCGGGTATTGAAACAGCTGAAATTATTAAGAAGGAATTTTCTGTTCCTGTGATATTTTTGACAGCATATTCGGATGATTTAACCTTGACAAAAGCAATGGTAGCAGAGCCTTTTGGATACATCATCAAACCGTTCAAGGAAATGGATTTACATACCAACATCGAGTTGGCAGTGTATAAACATCACAAGGAGCAAGAAATTATTCGAGAGCGAAATTTTCTATATTCTGTTGTTGAACAAAAGGAAGTATTTTCCGATTTTTTCTTTGTGAAATCACATAGTAAGTTGATTAAATTGCGCACGCAAGATGTGTTTTACGTAGAGGCATTAAAGGATTATGTAGTTATTCATACGTCGGATGCACGTTACACTATTCATTCCACTATGAAGGATATTGAAATGAAATTGGGAAATATTGATTTCGTTCGAGTACATCGTTCATTTATCGTTCGAATGGATAAAATAGCATCCATTGAATTCCCGAATTTATCCTTGGAGAATGATAAAAAGGTAATACCGATTGGAGGTTCGTACCGCGATGATCTAAGCAACCGTATTCAATTGGTGTAAGATTGTTTTGCTTACATCAATAATTCTAAATCTATTTGACGTTTACGAGTGTGTACTTCTGAAATCCGAACGGTCACTTTATCCCCAAAATTATATTCCTTTTTGAAGCGCGATCCTATAATTCGGTATTTATCTGCATCAAAGTAATAACGATCTCCAGGAATTTCTGTCATTGGAACCATTCCTTCGCATTGATTCCCATCCATCCGCACAAACAGCCCAAATTCCGCAATTCCAGAAATAATTCCGGTAAATACTTCACCAACATGGTCCTTCACAAACACCGTTTGGAAATATTTTGTTGATTCACGCTCAGCCTCAACTGCTTTGCGTTCCATGCGGGATATGCGTTTACACACATCAGCCAACTCTTTTCCGTAGCGATGCTTTTTTGTGGTTAATTCTTCCTGAAGGATGCGGTGAACAACCAAATCAGCATATCGACGAATAGGTGATGTAAAATGCGTATAGAAGTCAAATGCCAAGCCGTAGTGACCAATATTATCTGTTTCATAGGTCGCTTTTGCCATCGATCTAATCGCCATCGTTTGAATCAACGAATATTCTGGTGTATGACGAATTTCATCCAAAAGCGTATTCATGTTCTGCGCAATTTTATCGGGCTGACGCGCATCTACCTTGTACCCAAACTTCTCGATGAAGACATTGAACAAGGCAATTTTTGCTGCATCAGGACGGTCATGTACTCTAAATATAAATGGTACTGTATCTCGTCCCTTTTTCGGAGCAGCGACAAATTTTGCCACATACTTATTAGCCAATAACATGAACTCTTCAATCAACTTGTGCGCATCTTTTGACGTTTTAATAATCACTTCTACAGGGTGACCTTCGTCGTTTAATCTAAATCGCATTTCTTCTGATTCTATACTTAAAGCACCGTGTTTTAAACGTGATTTTCGCAAAATTTTAGCGATTTTATCTAAAATAAGGATTTCTTCTTTAAAATCTCCGTCTTTCCCTTCGATGATTTCTTGCGCTTGTTCGTAGCTAAATCGTCGATTGGAATGAATCACCGTTTTTCCAAACCACTGGTTGTGCACCACACCAGCGTCATCCATTTCGAATACCACAGAGAAACTATATTTATCTTCATTTGGCCGCAATGAGCAGGCCATGTTGGATAATTGTTCTGGCAGCATGGGTACAACGCGATCAACGAGGTAAACAGAATTTGAACGCTTCAATGCTTCGGTATCCATCGCGCTTCCTGGGCGCACATAATGACTTACATCTGCAATGTGTACACCTAACTCGATATGGCCATTTTCCATTCTACGGAAAGAAAGTGCATCATCGAAATCTTTCGCATCAACAGGATCGATGGTAAAGGTGGTCACATCACGCATGTCTCTGCGTGTCAAAATTTCTTTTTCATCGAGATCCATTCCTACACCCTCTGCTTCGGCAAGAACAGCTTGAGGAAATTTGTAATCAATACCATGATTGCACAGAATACTGATCATCTCAGTATCATTCGACCCGGGTTTACCCAACACTTCAACAACTTCACCATAGGGATTATCCGATGTCTTGGGCCAAACCGTAATTTTTACCAAGGCTTTATCCCCGTTCTTTGCGCCGTTTAGTTTCTCCTTGGAAATGTAGATGTCGGTTCCTGCTTTCAGGTTATCTGGGATAAGAAATGCAAATTTATCATGGAGCTCAATCGTTCCAACATACTGAGATTTTTCACGTTCCAATACTGAGATAACCTCCCCTTCATTTCGTGTTTTTCCGCGCTTAAATATACGCACCCGAACACGGTCCCCATTTAGTGCTTGTCCTAAATTTTGTGGCGCAATAAACACATCAGATTCTTCATCGTCAGTCACCACAAAACCAGCTCCACGTGCAGTTAATTCAATCGTCCCTTCGACTAATCCATTTTTCACAGACAGGGAATATACGCCATGTGCATGTGCCTGCAGAAAACCATCATGGGCTAAATCTTGAAGAACATCAAACACCAATTTCCGAAGTGCGTTTTCACGGATATCAATGAGCACACACACTTGTTTATGTGATAGCACGCTATCTGGATTTTTATCGAAAACCTTCCTCACAATGTGAATAAGGCTATTTTTCATTTTTGTAGGCTTGCTGCCTTTCTTTTTTG
The DNA here is from genome assembly GCA_040379705.1 of Crocinitomicaceae bacterium. GTDB lineage: Bacteria > Bacteroidota > Bacteroidia > Flavobacteriales_D > Crocinitomicaceae > M0103. The sequence continues at coordinate 29,301 of JBEIKR010000008.1, read as the reverse complement.
ACATGAATGCTATTTAAATACGGATGCAATTGGATCACTTTATTCTTGACCGAATAATATTCATGAAAGTATATCTTTTACAATTGCATCGCTTGAAGTTACGGCTTTCTTCGTTTTTGATCACTAGAAACACTCACTTCTTTTTATGATTATCGATTTCTCTCGTAGAAAGTATGGGTAAACTTGGTAACTTTAACCTGTATTCTTAAAAAACCACAGAATGAATCCACATGTCGAAAGCGCATTGAATGATCAAGTGCAAAAAGAAGCTTCCTCTTCTCAATTTTATCTAGCCATGGCCTCTTGGGCGGAAAGCAATGGACTAAATGGAACAGCAAAATTCATGTATCAACATTCTGATGAAGAGCGGTTTCATATGTTGAAATTGATTCATTTTATCAATGAGCGGGGAGGAAAAGCGTCAATTCCATCCATTAATCAACCACCCAAAGAGTTCAGGGATTTAGAAAATGTCTTTGAATTGTTATTGGCGCATGAAATTAGCGTTACAGAGAGCATCAACAATTTGGTGGATATTTGTCTTCAGCAAAAAGATTATACGACTCACAATTTCGTACAATGGTATGTTTCTGAGCAATTAGAAGAAGAGGCCTTGGCGAGAACGGTATTGGATAAGCTTCGTTTGATTGGAGGTGATAAAGGGGGTATGTACATGTTTGATCGTGACCTTGAAAATTCATCCATTGGTGGTGCAGCTCAACAATCACAACAATAATAACATCGAAATTCTTTGAATGAAAAAGTGGTGTGCTCTTCTGTTTTTTCTATGTGCGTTAGTTGTCGCGCAAGCACAGTCTGCATATCGTTTTTCTAATTTTTCAATCAACGAAGGACTTTCTCAAAGTTCAGTTACCTGCATTCTTCAAGATGATAACCATGCCTTATGGGTTGGTACGCAAGATGGCTTAAATCGATTTGATGGAAAACAGTTTGAGGTGTTTTCTTCGGAAGACAGCGATGGATTAAAAAGTGAATACATTAAATCTGGGATCAAAACAGCAGATGGCCGTTTGTGGTTTGGTACCGCCAACGGCCTGAGTGTTTTTGACCCGAAAACAGAGCGTTTTACCTATCATTCCATTCCAGGAAAAATTGCCTTACAAATTGAGGGTGTTTGTCTGGATCAAAACGGTGTGTTATGGATGGCAACTACTGGAAAAGGAGTGGTTTCTTTCAATACCCGAACAACGAAATTTACAGAACACCCAAAATTTTCTGCATCACGCAAGATCCGGGGGGTTTATAATGCCCCAAACGGTGGGTTGTTTGTAATTACTGAAGATAATGGTGTGTTTCTTTCAGATACCGAGAAAACACGCTGTAAACCACTGACGTTGCCAATAAGCGCGCTGCAAAACATTGTGCAACGTATCGTTACAACAGTAAAGGGTCAGACATACTTCTGCACAAGCCAGGGTGTGTATGAATTCTTAAGTGGAAGTCAAACATTTGTTCCCTCTTTTACACAGCTCAGCGCACAATGGGGAATGATTTCAGCCACTGATTTGGTTCAAACAACAGATGGTACCACATATATTGTTACCGCGGGTCAAGGTCTATATACAGTGTTTCCAAGCGGGGTTATCACCAAAAGTGCCCATGACTTACTTCAAAAAAACGCAATTTTGTTCAACGACATTAATGTGCTGTTTTTAGATGATTCAGGGACCTTTTGGGCGGGGACAAAACGGGGGCTCTCGGGCTTTGACCCTACAACACAGGGTTTTCTAGGGATTGGTCCGAGTGCAGATTTAACGCAGGGTATTCCGAAACCAAATGTGTGGAGTTTTGGTGAGGATAAAAATGAAAAATACATTTTCATAGGCACTGACTTAGGCATTTCGAGAAGAGATCGATACACAGGATCATTCGAACATTTCTATCGCTCTGATTTAATCACAGCACTTGGTGAGGGGGATGAAACAGCGGTGCTTTCTATGTATGTTATAGATCAACATCATGTATTAGCAGGTTGTGCGGATGGTATGTTTGAGCTACTCATACGGCCTGATGGTAGATATACATTTAATCGACTCGTTTTGAAGGATGAAAATATTGTATCGCGTCATAATCGCGTGTATGGTATTGTGCATTGGAAGGACCAAAAATATTTCTTGGGAACAAAGTCAGGGGCTTTACTTATTGATTTAAAGACGAAAGAAGTTACCGCGTTTGAACACCGAAACAAGAATCCAAAAGCAACGATTGCTTCAGGTGTTTGTCGTGTGGTATATAAAGATAATGATGGAAAAATTTGGTTTGCCACAAGTTCGGGAGAGTTGAGCGTGCTTGTGATCAGAAACGGAAAACCAACCATTCAACCATATGAATACAACGCCCAGTTTTTAAAAGCATCAAAAGATTACATCAGCTCCATGTGTCAAACAGCTCCAAATGAGTATTGGTTTGGAACGATTGGCTCAGGTTTAATGAAATGGAATGAAAAAACAAAAAAGCTGGATGTATTCCAAAAGAAACAAGGGCTTCCAAATAATGTGGTATATGGCGTCTTAAAGGCTGGGGATACACATTTATGGTTGAGTACAAACAAGGGTTTGTGCCGTTTTGATCGGTATGGGAGCAAATGTTTAAACTACACCGAAAGGGATGGTTTAATGAGCAATGAATTTAACATTGGTGCATATTTTAGCAGTAAAAACGGAGAATTGTATTTTGGTGGAATCTATGGATACAACTTTTTCCGCCCCGAAAAACTCTCATTAAAGTCGAAAGATGTTTCGGTGAAGATTGTAAAATTCAAGTTGGATAAAGGTTGGTTGCTTCCTGGAGATGAAGGTTCTCCGCTAAAACAACCAATTTCCATGACGGATTTAATTACCCTACGTTACCGTCAGCGAAGTTTTTCCGTGCGCTTCCAACCATCAAACCTTGGTCACCCCGACTTGATCAACTATAAATATATTTTAGAAGGTGCCGATGAAGGTGAAATGCTGATTGGTTCAAGCAATGAACTTCGGTTTAGTTCTTTGTCACCGGGAACGTATGTATTAAAAATTTATGCGCGCATTGGGGATGGTCCCTGGAGTAAGACTCCAGCGGTACTTTCGATAGAGATTAAATCTCCATTTTGGGCGACCTGGTGGTTTATTGCAATTATAAGTGTGGTTTTAGCGGTGGCAATTCGCATTTTTGTACGGGAACGCATTAATTCTGCGCGCCGTGACCAGGTACGTTTGGAGATGAAAATTGCAGATCGTACGCGCGAAATTCGCGCACAAAACGAAAAAATTGAAAACCAAAAAAAGCAATTAGAGCTCGAGAAAAACAAGGTGATAGAGCAACAACGTTTGCTTCAAATCGAGAAGGATAAGTCCGAAAAGCTACTCAAGAACATAATCCCTGAGTCCACCGCAGAGGAGTTGAAAAACCTTGGAAGAGCGAGTGCGCGCGCGTATAAAACAGTGACCGTGTTGTTTACAGATTTTGTTGGTTTTACAAAGGCTGCTGAGCGAATGAGTCCAACAGAATTGGTCAGCAAGCTGGATGTGTATTTCCGAAAATTTGACGAAATCATTGTGGCAAATGGGCTTGAAAAAATTAAAACCATTGGTGATGCGTACATGTGTGCGGGAGGTGTTCCTGTCCGCAACTTAACCAACCCAGTGGATACATGCTTGGCTGCTCTTCAAATTCAGCATTACATGGCAACATTGAAATACAATGCGATAGCACATAATCAAGAGTTTTGGGAATTGCGCCTGGGCATCAACACGGGAGAAGTTACTGCCGGAGTAATTGGTAGCGAGCGTTTGGCGTATGATATTTGGGGATCCACGGTGAATCAAGCGCAACGCATGGAAATGCTGGGTGAGCCCGGAAAAGTGACGGTTTCAGGGAATACATTTAAGTTCATAGAACCCTATTTTGAATGCACCTTCAGAGGTAAGGCCCAATCAAAAAGTAAGGGGTTGATTGATATGTACACTGTGGATCGTATCAAGCCAGAGCTTTCCATTAACGGAGAAGGGGTGCTTCCGAATGAGCGGTTTCATCAAATTGTGAATCTACATCACTTTAGCTCGATTAACTATTACAAGGCCGAACGTCACATCATCCGTGTGTTGGAGCAAGGACTTTCGGATAAGTTGCATTATCACAGCATTGCACACACCATCGATGTTGTGAAAGCGGTAGAACGCTTGGCCTTGTTGGAGGGTATAACAGATGAGGGATTATTCTTGTTAAAAACCGCCGCTACCTATCATGACGCGGGTTTTGTGGAGCAATACGATAAAAACGAACCAATAGGCGCTCGACTGGCGGAAGAGATTCTTCCGAAATATGGATATACCGAGCAACACATCGCGACCATTAAGGAGCTGATCTATGTGACCCAGGTTCCACACAAACCAAAGAATAAATTGGAGGAAATAATGTGCGATGCCGATTTGGATTATTTAGGACGTGATGATTTCCACGAAATCGCTGATGGTCTGAGAAGGGAGTTGCGCGAACATGGAAAAATTGATTCAGACCACAAATGGGATGAGATTCAGATTCAATTCTTGACCACACACCGGTATTTCACCGACACCGCAATCAATACCCGACAAGAGAAAAAGCTAGAGAACATTCAGGAAATTCGCGACCGCTTAGAGCGCGATGAATATGACGATTGAAAGGAAAAAACCTTTACTCGAATAGTAATCTCTTGACGCCTAAAAAGCGACGAAGTATCTTTTATTTATCCGAATGTTTAACTAAACAAAACACTCTGTCCATAAGAACTGAGATCAATTGGATTCACCACAAGCGCAGGGATTTTCGCGTCGTTTGTAATGATGTACTGCTCGTAATTTGTTCCAAGCGCACCCAAAAGTCCTGAACGATTAAGGTTCATGATGGCGATGAGGTCGGCATCCAGATTTACAGCGAGTTTTACAACCTCTTTATCAAACCCACTACTTGGGGCAAGTGTAGTCGTGATTTCAATGCCGCGTTCAGAGAAGAATCGGTTGGCAAAATAAATGTTTGCCTGCACCTGGTGCCGCAAAAACTCATCCGATTCATCCGGTGTAATCACATGAACACGAGAATTGAAATAGGTGGCAATGTTGGCGACAATCGCTAGTTTTTGCTTTGTTTCTTTATGGAGGTCCATAGGAACCACAATATCATCGTATCCTGTTGGTTTAATGCCTTTTTCTTGCACAATGATAAAGGGTACGGATGAGCTTGTAATCACTTTTAATGCATGACTTCCGGTGACATGTTGCCATCCGTGAGCGCCATGGGTTCCCATAAAAATTAGCTCAGCATGATGCTCTGCAGCAAATTCCCCAATGTCTTCATAAATGCTTCCAATCCGCACAATAGGAACCAAAGATACTCCGCAGTCTTTGTGAACAAGAAGCGTCTCTTGGAGCTGCTGTTCTGCTTTGGAAATCATTTTTTCCTTACTGACAACATGGAGGACATAAATTTGCGCGTTGAGCGGCTTTGCGGTCGCAATTGCATGGTCAAGTGCATTTTCAGCCACCTGAGTAAAATCGTGAGGAACGATGAAATTTTTTGTGTTCATTAGAGCGGATTTTCATGTAAAGTGATTCATAACAAAAGTATAAAGAAACGTTGACGCAGAAGAAAACTTTGGTCACTAATTTTCCTTAAAAAATCAACGTATGGCAATTATTGGAAAGCTACTAAAGAAGTCGAATGAAATCAATTATCAACGTGTTTCTAAGCGGGGGAAAAGTCATACGACCCAACGCGAAACATTGGTTAAACTGTTGGATTATGCCAAAAACACAAAATTTGGCATGACCTATTCGTTTCAAAAAATAGTAAAAGACAAAAATCCAATGAGATGCTATCAAAAAAACATACCAATTACAGAGTATGAGGAGTATTACACGTTGTGGTTAAGCCAAACCATCGAAGGCAAAAAAGACCATACATGGCCAGGAAGAATAAAGTATTTTGCGCTTACTTCAGGAACGACAGGTGCCCCAAGTAAAAGGATTCCAGTGTCTGAAAAAATGATTCGTTCATTTCAGAAAACAAGCGTTCGCCAGTTGTCCACGCTTCATGATCTAAACCTTTCAGAAGCGTTTTATAGCACGTCCGCATTGGCTATTGGGGGGAGCACAAAACTGGTAAAAAAGAGAAAACACATCGAAGGAGATTTGAGTGGAATTCTTAAAAAACATACGTCTCTTATTGTTAGTCCTATCACAAAGCCAGGGAGTAAAATTGCATCAATCAAAGACTGGAATGAAAAATTAGAAGCAATGATTCAGAAAGCGCCCCAATGGAATATTGGCATCATTGCTGGCGTTCCAAGTTGGTGCATTATGCTGATGGAGCGAATCATTGAACGATATTCCCTGAAGTCAATTCATGATATATGGCCAAATCTTGAAGTATATGTGCATGGTGGTGTGTTTATGCAGCCGTATATTCCGCGATTAAATAGGGTGCTCAACAAACAGATCCACTTGTTGGATACGTACTTGGCAAGTGAAGGCTATTTTGCCTATCAAATGACCCCAACATCTGATGGGATGCGCTTAATCTTGAACACAGGCGTTTTTTATGAATTCGTACCTTTTACAAGTGAATATTTCGATGAAGACGGTCACATTCGAGATATTCAAACGGCATTTACATTGAGCGAAGTTCAAGAGGGTGTTGATTATGCCATGGTGATCAGCACAAACGCCGGGTTGTGGCGTTATTTAATTGGTGATTTGGTTCGTTTCACCAATGTTGAAACTCAGGAGCTAAGGATTACGGGTAGAATTAGACAATACTTAAGTTTGGTGGGAGAACATGTTTCATTGGAGAACCTAAACATGTCATTATCCAGTTGCGCGAGGGCCATGAATCTGGAAATCTCAGAATTTTGTCTATATGGAGACCATGAACAGCAGAAACATATTTGGTTTATTGGCTGTGACAATCCAGTCGATGAAAAGGCATTTATTCAACACATTGATAAACATTTGAGTGAATTGAATGATGATTATGCATGCACCAGGAAGTACAACTTAAAGACGCCTGAAGTCAAAGTGTTGCCTGTTCGTACATTTTATTTGTTCATGAAAGAAACAGGAAAGTTTGGTGCCCAAAATAAATTTCCCCGCGTATTGAATGTGGACCAAGCAAAAAGATGGCTTTCTTTTTTATCAGGCCTTGACTGATTTTGCCCGCTTCATAAGCATTGTTTTCAAAAACATATTGATAAATACCACCAACACAATAATCGCTGATCCGGTGTAAAAATGAATGCTCAGCTCGGTGTTTTCGTGTAAGATAAAGATGGCCAAAAGGATGGTGTACACAGGTTCCATGTTGATGGAAAGCGAAACAGTAAACGCTCCTAGCCTTCGTACAAGGGCGATCGAGCCCAAAAAGGTAAATGAAGTGCATACCACCCCCAAAAAGAGCAACCACAAAAAATCTTCCGTGCGCATTGTAAATAACTCTTTGTTGATGTCTCCTTGGGCGAGCAAGAAGATGGTTAAGAACAAAAATGCTGCGATCAGTTCGTACAGCGAAATGGTATGTGCTGGAATGCGTCGTGACATTTGTCCATTCAAAACACTAAACAGCGCAGCAAAAAACGCGGAAAAAAGTCCATACACGAGGGCTTCATATTCTTGTTCATCGAACTCATCCGAGACGAAGTAAATCCCATAAACTACCGCTAATCCCAATAGAAATTCAATCCATGAAAATTTCTTTCGGAACAATAGGGGTTCAATCCAGGTGACGTGTAGCGTTGTTGTTGATAAACACAAGATTCCAAGGGAAGCGGTTGAAAGTTGAATGGATTTGTAAAAAGTCATCCAGTGCAGCGCGACAATGACACCAACAGCGGCAATCGATAGTAGTTGCTTCATCGACACAACCCGCAATGACTTTTTCATTAACACAAGTGCAATGGCCAGCGCCGAAAATCCAATCCAGGTGCGGTGCCACACAAGTTGGTATGCATCGAGGTGAATGAGTTTACCCAAAATCCCAGTAAATCCCCAAATAAAAATAATGAGATGGAGAAGCGCGTGGTATTTTAAATCCTTGAACACCGCACGAAGGTAGGAAATAGTATCGAGAAGCAGGGGCGGTAAGTTTATGAAATGAAGGGGTAATAATTTTTAAGAACAAGTCATTTTTTAATTTTTGTGTACGCCTAAAACAAGTCGGTTTTATGGAATAATAGTGCCTATGTTCTGTCATAGCTAATTACACTTTGCGTATTGAACATAGGAGAAGTGCGAACATTAAATCTTAAGAAATCACTATACCTAAAACAACCGTTTCAAAACCGCCATGCGACAATGCGACTCGACTTATTTCCATGGGTCATTTCCATGGTGACGACATTAGAAACAGATGCTAGTTTTAAGGTTTTGTAAATTGCCTGCAAGTGTTCTTGTTTTGACACAAGTGTGGTAAACCAACGGATTTTATTTTTGAGGGTGGCACTTTCTTGAATCATGGACTTAATAAAATGTACCTCACCTCCGTCACACCACAATTCAGTTTGCTGGCCACCAAAATTTAGCACAGGCCCCTTGCTTTTCGAATGGCCTAAATTCTTCATTTTTCTCTTTGTTCCCGCTGTTGCTTCGGATAGGGATTGGTGAAAAGGAGGGTTACAGATGGAAAGATCAAATTGGTCTGTAGAATGTATGATGCCTTCAAAAATCTTTTTGCTATTGGATTGGTGGCGTAACTCAATTTTACCCGTGAGGCGCGCGTTGTTTTGTACAATCGATTGCGCGTTTTCGATTGCTGTTTGATCAATGTCAGTACCCACGAAATTCCACCCGTATTCTGTCACACCGATTATTGGATAAATGCAATTCGCTCCTACCCCAATATCTAAACATCGTATTGTGTGTGTTTTATCTTGTTGTTGAATCAATTCTGCCACGCGATGAATGTAGTCGGCACGACCAGGAATGGGCGGACACAAAAAACCTTGTGGCACGGACCAGTTTGTAATTCCGTAAAAGTGGATGAGCAGTGCTTTGTTTAGCGCCATAACCGCACTAGGATTCGCAAAATCTATGGATTTATCACCGTACTTATTGACACGAACAAAAGGAGCTAAAGCAGCATGCGCAACAACCAATTCCGGAAAATTGTACCGATCGCGGTGCTTGTTTTTAGGATGTAGAGTAACTTTCATTGTATTTAATCCGTTACTTGAGTGTTAGTTATTTGTCCACCCCAAAATTATTTTTACCCCTGAGTCGCAAAGAAAAAACAATTATTGTTATGTCAACTATTAACCAACATGCCTGTGTCTTCAATGACTCTGTGCTTGACTTTATTTGCCGCTACAACAATTCTTTATTTTTTACCGCAGAGCCGCAGAGAAAAAACCAACGGATGATCTGTTCACTATAAACTAAAACATCTCTGTGACACTGTGGTTGACTTTATTTGCCGCTACAACAATTCTTTATTTTTTTACCGCAGAGCCGCAGAGAAAAAACCAACGGATGATCTGTTCACTATAAACTAAAACATCTCTGTGACTCTGTAGTTGACGTTATTTCCCAGTACAACAATAACCCTAAAGGCACGGAGAAAAACCCCTTTTGTTAAGGGGGTCAACGATTAAATATTAATTTGATTTCTTAATCGTTTTCTTTCTTTTTTCGTCAAGCTTTTGCTGCTTTTCATCCAGCTTTTTATTTTTTTCATCCAGCTTTACTTGTTCTTCTTTTAATTTGTCCAGCTTTTTGCCCTTTTTGATTTTATCATCAAGTTTCTTTTGTTCTTGCTTTAGGGCTTTGCGCTCTTCGTCGATGGCCTTTTGCTCTTCATCAAGTTTCTGCAGTTTTTCATCCATTTCTTTTACCGCTGCAGCTTCTTTTTCAGCCTCTTCTTTGGCTTTTTCAGCTTCTTTTTGAAGTTTTTCCGCTTCTTTGGCTTGCGCTTCAGCTTCTTTTTGCTGTTTTTCAGCTGCTTTCTTTGCCTCTTCTTCTTGTTTGGCTTGCTTTTCAGCAGCGTTCTTCGCATCTTTTTCTTCTTCAGCACGCGCTTTTGCAGCCTCTTCTTTATCCTTTTGCGACTCTTTTTCAGCTTTCGCTTTTTCTTCCGCTTCTTTTGCTTTGCGCTCCGCTTCTTTCGCCTCGTTGGCTTGTTCTTTTTGCTTTTGTTCTGCTTCTTTACGCGCTTGTTCCTCTTGAGCCTTAGCATCTGTAGGAATTGAATTTTCTAAGTTCTTTGCACGTTCCGCAGCTTCTTGCTCGCGACGTTTCGCCTCTTCTTCACGACGTTTTGCATCTGCGTTTATTTGCTCTTCCTTGGCCAATCGCTGACGCTCAGCTTCTGCTTTTTGGCGTTCAGCGTCAGTCATATTTTTCTGCGCTTCGGTTAACTTTTGGTCCGCTTCCGTTTGTTTTTCTTTCGCTATCCGTTCTTCTTCCTCCCGCTGTTTGCGCAATTCTTCCTGACGTCGAATGGCCTCTTCTTTTTCTTTCGCATTTTCAGCAGCTTCTTTTTCTAGTTCAGCCGTTTTTTGTTCTGAACGCTCTGTTTTTTCTTCTATTTTTTCAATGGTCTCTTTCGATTCAGCGTTGACTTCTGTAATTGTTTCTCCTTTCGACCTCATTAAAACGGCATACGACCGACCATTTTCTAAGACCAAATCAATCATTTTTTCATCCCGGTAAAGGGAGTGAGTCACCGTGATATTTGAAATTTGCTTACCATACGTGGCAATGCTTATGCTGGCAACTCCTTTTTCATCGGTTGTTGCTGCACCAATCGTAATGGTACCCGTTGTGATCTTGACAAACGCCCCTTTTACAGGAACACCATTTGCGGAAACAACCACAGAAACTGTTACAGCTTCACGTTGTACAGTCTCAAACAAAGGGTGATCAATAGGTTTTGCATTGATAGACAGACTACTAACCAATAGGGAGCCAATAAGAATCAGGTGTTTTTTCATAGCACAAGGTTGAGGTATAAAACAATTCATTAACAATTGCAATTTTAGTGTTTTTGAACGGGTAAATGAATGTTTTTTGCGCTAATTTTATCACATGCAATTCGAAAAGATCGTTGGACAACAGGAATTAAAGAAACATTTCGTTGCGGAAATAAATAGTGGGAACATTGCCCATGCGCGTCTATTCTACGGAAAGGCAGGCTATGGCACTCTTCCATTAGCGATTGCGTTTGTGGCGTATTTGTTTTGTGAAAACAAGCAGGCACTTGATAGCTGTGGAACTTGTCCTTCATGTTTGAAGGTGAATAAATTACAGCATCCAGATCTTCATTTTTCTTTTCCTACAGTACAAGCAGATCATAAGGTTTCTACCCCTCTCCTCCCACATTGGCGCGAACAAATTTTTGAAGCCGCTTATTTTACGGAGATTGATTGGCTTCGTCGCATCGACCCGAAGGAACGCAACATGATTATTAGTGTGCACGAAAGTCAAGAGATCATCAGGAAGTTAAATTTGAAATCGTACGAAGGGGGATACAAAGCAATGATTGTTTGGCTTCCAGAAACGATGAATACGTCTGCGGCAAATAAACTTTTGAAAATTCTTGAGGAACCGACACCGAAAACGATCTTTATTCTTGTTGCTGAATCGCACGAAACTATTCTTCGAACAATTCTTTCCCGTACTCAAATGGTGCGTGTTCCAAAAATTGATGATGCTGAATTGAAGCGCTATTTACGGACCTCCCTGCAACTGACGCCAGCGACCTCCGACCGAGTCATAATTCAGGCAGATGGTGATTTTATTCAGGCAAGGAGCGCCTTAGACCACCAGGAAGCTAGTGATGTGAATCGAAATTGGTTCGTGCAATTGATGCGCGTGAGTTACCGGAAAGATGTGATCGGGATGCTCGATTGGGCAGAAGAGATTTCAACCGCAACAAAAGACCGCCAGAAAATTTTTTTGGAGTATGCACTCCACATGGTGCGGCAAAGCATATTAAAGAATTATACAGGAGATCAACTCACGCGATTGACAACGGATGAAGAGGATTTCTTATCGAAATTTGCGCGCTTTATCACAGGAAATAACCTTCGCGATTTTATGCAATCTTTCAGCGATTCACACTATCATCTGGAACGAAACGCGAATTCAAAAATCCTTTTTACAAACATCAGCTTTCAAGTGATGAGGTATATCCATGCTGCGTGACAATAAAAGCGCCGCGTTTTTTTCCTAACTTTACACAAAACGAATAGAATTATGGGTTGTTCAAATTGTAGCTCCGAGGGAGGAACTCCACGGGGATGTAAAAACAACGGTACCTGTAGTTCCGGAGGTTGCAATAAACTTGAGGTTTTTGATTGGTTGTCAAACATTATGTTGCCAACAGGTCAAACGCCATACGATATAGTGGAGGTTCGATTCAAGAACAGCCGAAAAGGGTTTTACAGAAACGCCAAAGGAATAGGGTTATCGGTGGGGGACGTGGTGGTCGTGGAAACGAGTCCGGGTCACGATGTAGGTGTCGTTTCCGTTACAGGGGAGTTGGCGCGCATCCAGATTAAAAAGAAATCACCAGGATTTAAAGCCTTGGAGGCGAAAAAAATCATTCGAATTGCCGCGCAAGAGGATATCGATAAATGGATCAAAGCACGCTCTCTCGAAAAAGAAGTGATGTATCAATCTCGCACGCTTGCGGTGAATTTAAATCTTGAAATGAAAATTTCAGATGTTGAATACCAAGGAGATTTAAGTAAGGCGACATTTTATTACACCGCAGAAGGCCGCGTTGATTTTCGTCAGTTGATTAAAGACATGGCCGATAAGTTTCGCATTCGAATTGAGATGCGTCAAATTGGTTCGCGCCAAGAGGCATCACGTCTTGGTGGAATTGGATCGTGCGGCCGAGAATTGTGCTGCTCTACTTGGCTTACAGACTTTAGATCCGTGTCCACGTCCGCTGCAAGATACCAGCAATTATCTTTAAATCCGCAAAAATTAGCCGGACAATGCGGAAAACTGAAGTGTTGCTTGAATTACGAACTTGACATGTACTTGGATGCGGTGAAAGCATTTCCAAAGGCCGACACGAAACTTCATACGGAAAAAGGGTCTGCCTACCACATTAAAACGGATGTGTTCCGAAGACAAATGTGGTACGCATACGAGGGAGATTCAACATCAGGATTGATTCCGCTACAACCTGAACGGGTGAGAGAAATCATGAAAATGAACCAAGAGGGTAAAAAACCGAAGGAGCTGAATGAATATGTAGCAGAGGTTAAAACAAAGGAGCCAGACTATGAGAATGTTGTTGGTCAAGACAGTTTGAATCGTTTTGAGCATGCATTTAAGAAAAGCAACAATAAAAAGAAGAAGAAACCAGGTGCGAACAGACCAGCGGAAGCGGTGAAGTCTGCAGACGCTCCACAGACACCAAAGGCGGCAAACCCGAATCAGAACCAAGGCCCGCGACCACAGTCAAATCCTGGTAATCAAACTCCTTCTGAAAATTCAAACAATCAACAACGACGTAATAAACGACCAAACAATCGTCGTCGCCCAAATCAAAACAATTCTGGCAATGAAAGCCCGCAATAGTATTTTAGGAATTCTAATGCTTGTTGTATTATGGTCGTGTGAACAGTCGGCCATGTACGAGCGTTCATATTCATTTAAAAAGAATACTTGGGAACAAAATGTAAAGCCTCGATTTACATTTACCATCAAGGAAATAACGAAGGAACATGTGTTTGTAATGACATTGCGCACGACGACAGACTACAAATACAGCAATCTATGGGTGTTTTTGAACACGAAAAATCCAAAAGGTGAAACAACCCGCGAGCCTGTAGAAATAGCCATTGCGAATTCAGATGGCTCATGGATTGGGAAAAAAACCGGTACTGTTGTAGAAACTGAAGTGGTATTTATCCGCAGCAAAGAAGGTCAATTCGAAGTGTTTGAGCGACCAGGAAATCCCCCGAGAATGTTGAAATGTTCCCTCAGAGAATCAGGAAAATACACATTTGTAGTGGAACAGGGAATCACACAAACCGTGATGGATGAAGTGTTGGACCTTACTTTTCTAGTGGAAAATCCAAGCAAATAAAACGCGCGATAAACTTCTCCATTTCCAATAAATCAATGATTGGACGGGATGTTATAGGTGTACGAAACTGACAATATATGTTTCGTTAGGGGATTTGACGCATTCATTTGATGATCAATTATATATCCCAGGCTAATATCGTGTGGTCCATCAATTTCAAGCGCTACCCCAGCGAATCCCCGATATTTTTTAAGCTGTCTACCGTCTGGGCCAAATGCGGGATTGTAAAAAAGCTCAAAACTCAAAACAGGAGAAAGAAACGTGTTTTTCAGGTCGTATTGACATTGAGTTTTTAATCGAACGGCTTGATCGAATTCAGCGTCATATCCTGAGCTTAAGCTCAGTGAGTTAAATGAGTATTGATAACGCACACGTGCGCGCAAGTCCAATCGCTTTTTTGAATATTTAAACTCCGTGTTGAAGTTTAATCGATTGCTAAAAATAAAATTACCGTATTTATCAAGGGCACTTATGCCGCGATAATCTATAGAAGGTTTTAACCACTTTGTCACCTTATATTTCAGCGTCACTTGAGGAAAAAATGTTTGATTTGGCGCAGCGCTTAAACGCGAAGTGAAGCTTATACCGTATTCAAGATCCTTGGTTATTTGACCTTTAACGCCAACATCCGCCCATAACATTCCTATAGACCGCTGAGAATAAACAGTCCACGAAACAAAGAATAGGGTAAAAACAATAAGAAATCTCTTCACCTTATTTCTTCTTTATCACGATTTCTCCAGCGTCCACAGTGCTTTTTTTCCCAGTTATCTCCACTGAGACAATCACTGCTTTTTGTTGATCTGCATTCGCGGGCTCTGGAAGTACGTCTTCATATACATACAAAGTATATTTCCCTGGTTGAAGGTATTTAAATTCAAACGTTCCATCATAACTAGCGTTTACGTCATCACTCGGAATCGTATTTCCTTCGCCATAACAGATGTACACTTTCTCATCAGACCCTGGATACACGCCTTCAAGGATTGAGCCCCCCACGTTGTAGTTATTGACGGTGATTTTTCCAATGATTGATGATGAACCTCCTTGGCCCTCTACTTTTTGACAAGCTGAAAAGAAGAAGATCGTGACCGCTGAGATTCCAAAAGCAACAAGAATGCGTTTCATTTGTAGAATTTTGTAAAGTTTAGAATAAACGAAAAAACAACTTTTGAGGTGTTTTGTGCGTCTCAAAGCTACGAATTCATTTAATATATTCGTAATATTGAAACGTTTTGTGCGTGTGCATGAGACCATAACCATAACTAAAACAACATTATGAAACGAATTATCCTCGTATTCTCTTTGTTAATACTCTCATTTGCAGCAACTTCTCAAGTTATTATTAACGAGTATTCTTGTTCCAACGTTGCTGGCCCTACGGATTCTTATGGCGATCGTGAAGATTGGATTGAGTTGTATAACACGGCGGGAACTTCTGTTGATTTAACGGGATATTATCTCTCCGACAATTCGAATAACCTTTTAAAATGGCAAATCCCAAGCGGAAGCATTAACGCCAATGGATTCAAAATGGTGTTTTGTTCAAGCCGGGGAACGGTAATCGCGAATGAGTACCATCCGAATTTTAATTTGAAGCAAACGGAAGGGGATTGGATTATCTTATCAAATCCTGCCGGAAGTGTCGTGGACTCAATCAAAATGATTCACATGACGAAGGCAAACCACTCGGTAGGTCGTTCAACGAATGCTGCTCCTGATTGGAAATTATTCACTACGCCTACACCGAACGCCAACAATACAGGCGCGATAAATTTCTATACGCCAACACCAGTAATGAGTCTTGCCCCTGGTTTTTATGCGGGCGCTCAAACAGTAACAATCACATGTCCTGATCCAACAGCGACGATTCGTTATACCACCAATGGCTCAAACCCAACCACCACCTCTACACTTTACACCGGCCCAATCAACATTTCAGCAACAACAGTCGTGCGTGCCGCAGCATTCAGCACCAATCAAGCATCCTTCGTAGAGACAAACACATATTTTATTAACGTTACACATACTATTCCGGTAGTTTCAGTGTGTAGCCAGGATGTGTTTAATCTTGTGGCTAACGGACAGCAGGGTGGAGGAACAAAAGTGGGGTCATTTGAATTGTTTGAAGATGACGGAACCTTTAAGGATGAAGGTCAAGGAGACTTTAATAAACACGGAAACGACTCTTGGGCTTACGACCAACGAGGATTTGATTACATTACTCGGGACCAATATGGGTATGCAGCGGACTTAGAGCATAAAATTTTTCCAGAAAAAGACAGAGAAAATTTCCAGAGAGTAATACTTAAGCCAGCGGCGAGTGACAATTATTCGTTTGAAAATGGCGCGCACATCCGCGACGCATTTATTCATACACTTTCGATTCGTGCCGACATGAAGTTGGATGAAAGAACATGGAGACCGGCAATCGTCTATTTAAATGGCCAATACTGGGGAGTATATGAAATTCGTGAGAAAGCGGATGACCACGATTACACCAACTATTACTACGATCAGAATAAATTCAATCTTCAATACCTTAAAACCTGGGGTGGAACATGGCAAGATTATGGCGCGCCAAATGCACAGCCCGATTGGAACGCATTGCGCAACTATATTCTTACAAACAATATGGCCAATGCGACAAACTTCAACTATGTGGATAGCTTGTTAAATTGGCAATCGCTATGTGATTATTTCGTGTTCAATTCTTATGTTGTAAATCAGGACTGGTTGAATTGGAATACAGCATGGTGGCGCGGAATGGATCCACTAGGCGATAAGAAAAAATGGCGTTATACACTATGGGATATGGATGCCACTTTTGGCCACTATGTCAATTATACTGGAATTCCTGATGAATCAGCAAACGCGGATCCGTGCAACGCGGAAAACCTACCAAACCCAGGAGGTCAAGGGCATACGGATATTCTCGAAAAGCTAATCAATGAAAATCCCGCTGTGGAACAGTATTACGTCACGCGGTATGTTGACTTGGTGAATACTTACTTCTCTTGCAATTACATGAACCAATTGCTCGATAGTATGGTGAATGAGATTTCACCTGAAATGCAAGGACAAGTGACCAAGTGGGGAGGAACATTTACTGGATGGCAGTCTAGAGTTGCACAAATGCAAACGTTCATGAACAATCGTTGTGCAGCCTTAGCACAAGGCCTAATCGATTGTTACCAACTTTCCGGACCGTATGCAGTGACATTCAATGTGTCCCCACCACTTTCTGGTGAAATCAAAGTAAACTCCATTTGGGCGCCGACGTATCCTTGGACAACAAGCTATTTTGGTGGAATCAATACTAATTTAATTGCGAAGGCCAACCCCGGTTTTATTTTCGACCACTGGGAATTTACTACCGGTCCACTTGGCGCGGCGGTTACCCAAGACACCAACAGTATTAACATCAATGGGGTTGAAAATATTATTGCAGTATTCATTGTGGACAATCCAGATTTAGATGGTGATGGATTATTGAATGTGGATGAAACAACGTCAGGTACGGATCCAAATAATCCAGATACAGATGCGGATGGAGAAAATGACAGCCTAGAAGTCGGCGCAAATATTTTAACGCCGCTAGATACAGACGGTGATGGAGTTATTGATGCATTAGAATCTTCGATTATTGATACAGATGGAGACGGTGTGTTTGATGAGGCAGATCCAGCGAATACAGATCCATGCGTCCCTAATATTAATGCGGGTCCGTGTGATCAAGACGGCGACGGATTAACAAATGCGCAGGAAGGCACCGAGGGCACAAATCCTACAAATCCAGATACGGACGGGGATGGTATTAGTGATGGAACAGAGGTGACCAACGGCTCCAATCCGTTGAACCCCTGTGACCCAGACGATTCCTCTCCAGACTGTCAGGTCGATACTGATGCAGATGGAGTAACAGATGCACAAGAATTGATCGATGGAACAACCACAACGGATCCATGTTCTTATGTCATCGCGTCGATTACTTTGCCAATTACGTCAGGTATAGATTGTGATAACGATGGTTTATTGGATACCGATGAAATCACGAATGGCAGCAATCCGTTCGATCCATGTGATCCAAACAATGCAGGAATTGACTGCATCAATGGAATCTATCTTCCAACAGGATTCTCTCCAAATGGCAATGGACCAAATATGAACGAAACTTTGGAAATCCTTGTAGGTCAGGATGTGGCTAGCTTTACGCTGTATATCTACGACCGATGGGGGAACAAGATGATTCAAACAAGTGACAAAAACTTCACGTGGGATGGAAACTATGATGGCAAGCCTTGCAATGCAGGTGTTTATGCCTACATCCTTGATGTGAAGTTCATCACAGGAGTTGAAGAAACGCGTTCAGGCAATATCACGTTAATCCGCTAAGCATGAAAAGAGGATTAATCGCTTGTGCCTTTGTTTTGCCGTTGCTGAGTGCCGCGCAAGACATCCATTTCTCCCAAACATCACAAACCCCATTGTTGATTAACCCAGCGTGTGCGGGAGTTTACGACGGATGGGAACGCGTGGTAATCAATCATCGAAATCAATGGCTTGGATCAGGAACCCAATTTATGACAAGCGCCATTGCTGCCGACGCCAATTTTGGGAAGAACCGTGACAACTCTAAGGCGCACATGGGACTTGGGCTTTTGTTTTACAACGATATTGGCGGTGACTCACGTTTTGGAAATCAGACGGGTGCACTTACCTTGAGTGGGATCTTGCCGATGGGCCGCACAGGACACATCTTATCCGCCGGAATTCAAGGTGGTTTTGGAAATAGAACAGCGGATTATTCCCGATTGAGTTTTTCTTCTCAATGGTCAGGTGGTGGATTCGATCAAACGATTGCGTCGGGCGAGGCGGCAGCTGCGTCTTTTCGGTATATTGATGCTTCCGCGGGAATATACTATGTTTTCGATGGCGGAAAAACATCCTTTGCACGAAACAATGATTTTAAACTTCAGTTAGGTGTTTCTGGGTACCACTTAAATCGCCCTGTGCTTAAATACGCCACGGTCAATGGTGAGCGCATGTACAGCAAATTTGTATTTCATGGTGCCGTAACAACTGACCTTGCGGATACAGATTGGTCTTTGGATGCAAGTGTTTTAGAGTTTATTCAAGGTCCACACATGGAAACAATTCTTGGAATGATGTTCAAATACCGCTTTCAAGATGGAACAAAGATTACTGGGAAAAGTCAAGATGCCTACTTCGGATTTGGAGCTTATTACCGTTGGAATGATGCAGTAATACCTTCCATTGTGGTTGACTTCCGTGGATTCCGTTTTGGTGTTTCTTACGATGCGACAGTATCTTCAATGGTGCGGGCATATAAAGGAGGTTCCATCGAGTTTTCACTATCCTACACCAACTTGAGCCACGCCCTGTTCAAAAAGCGTTAGACCACACCATATATTTATTTATGATTTGAAAACCCGATTCGTCGGGTTTTTTTATTTCTTGGCCAATCCGCGAAAAAAGGAGATGATGCGGTGACGAAATAAAAAGAGTATCAACAAGTAAGGAATAATCATCAAATATAAAATCCCCGAGTTGATGTTATTTCCAAATGAACCCTCGTCCAATTCTGTCCCTTGCTCCGTCATCATGCGGCATTGTGAGCAACCTTGTGATAAGGCATGCGAAGCACAAAAAATGAGCACCGCTGCGGTAAAGATGAAGTGACGAATTTTCATGTTACAAAGGTACTACAAAATGCAATTCATGCTTTTCAATTTCAAATAAATCATGGACAGACTTCTCTATATTACCCATCGAAATACACAGATTTTAGCGTAACTTTGATCTTCGATTTCAATCGCGCTTCATGAAACAACTCGTATTTATTTTCCTCATTCTTTTTGCTTCCTGCACAGGGAATGAGCAATCGGTGAAAGTCCCTAAGGACTTGGATAGTTTGGTGGTTTTTCGTCAAAAGGCATTCAACGCGGATCCAAAAAATGATGTAGCCCGAAAGCTGTTGGTCGAAGCATTGGTAAAGCGTGGAAATCAGCGTATGAAAACTCAGGATTTTAAAGGTGCTCTGAAGGATGCGGCCACTGCGCTCGGGAAGGATAGCACCATATTTGAAGCCCGACTTTTATATGCCGATGTGTTGAATAATAGTCCAGAACGTTCTGAAGACGATAAGGCAATTGCAAAGAGGCACTACAAGGTATTGTTGAAACAACAACCTAAAAACGCGGATGTTCTCGTTGGGTTGGCTTCGTCTTATGCGCAGCTTATGGATTTCGAAAGTGCCTTTAAGTATATTCGTAAAGCACAAAAAATTGAACCTAGAAACCGAGATTCGTACACATTAGAAGGTTCCATTTATCGCTTATTGGCCCAAATGGAAGAGAACCCGAAGTACTTGGAAAAAGCCAAAGAAGCGTACGAGCGCGCCGTTCAGGAAGACCCAAAATTTTACGAAGCAGATTTAATGTTGGGAATGCTTTATGAGGCTGAAGGAAACCCCATCTGTATGGAATACTACACTACAGCGGTTAAACTTCAACCAAAAAACCCCGAAGTGATTTTCTCACTGGCCTATGCGAAACAAATGTTTAATGAACCAAAAGAAGCGTTGCGTTTATACCGCAAGATGGTGTTGCTGGACACGGCCTTTTATCAAGCCCAAGCATTGAATCAAATTGGTGTCATCAAACAGTATGAGTATAAAGATATCGATAGCGCCATCTACTATTACAATTCAGCGACCTTGAGCAATCCAACCCTTGCGAATGCATGGCACAATTTAGGCGTGTGCTATGAACAAAAAGGAGAGCGCATCAAGGCGATCACAGCATATCGTTGGGCAATTAAATACGACCCGAATATGCAAATTTCTAAAGATCGAATTGAGGCCCTTTTATAAGTAATGAAGTTAAATCCGAAGGTTATTCAAGCTGCAGCCGATGCTGTAATACCCCTCATGGGCTTTTTCCTGTGGGAATGGAACATCTATTTTATCCTTCTTTTTTATTTACTTGATTTGTTTGCGACGGAGATCATCGCCCATTTATCCGCCCGAAAAATTCGCGAATACAGAGGTCAAAAACATCTTAATATCAAACAACCCTTGATTTCAGGGGCCTTGTTTATTTTCTCTTTATTTCTGGTGCATGCCTTTGTTGCGGCCGCTGTCCCTGGAATTGATTTTAAAAATGAAGCCTTGGCTTTTTGGTCTTACGAAGATATGGGAATCGCTCAAGGATACGTGTTAATTCCCCTCATTCTATTTGTGGCCATACAGCGTTATCGCATGGAGTTTTTAATGCGGGGGAGGTTTCGTACAATTCAGCCATCTATATTTTGGGCACAGCATTACCGCATGTATTTTATGCTGATTGGGGGCATTGGATTGGCGCTTGGTCTCGCACTTTTAGTGGCTATTCCCGAACTTGTCTATGTCCTGGCAGCTGTTGTTTCTACAACGACATACACCCTTTATTTCAAGCCAGACTGACCCGTTTGCTTGACCCAACGCGGCAGGAGAATGGCTCCAATAAAAAGGTAGGGGAAATAGGAAATCAAACGCCAGAGTACCGCAATTCCCGCGAGCATGGCCGCGGACATACCAAACGGCATTAGTAATTCTCCAAAGGCATATTCAGCGACACCACTTCCACCAGGGGTTGGACTAATTAACATAAAGATCCATAGCACCAATTGTTTTCCTAAAATGAGGACGTGGTCCATGATTCCAAATTGGATAAAGGCCTGGAGCAGGGCATTGATGACCAAGTACCGACAAATCCAACTGCCACAGGTGGATATAAAAGCACCTGCCCAAAATGAAAGAGGCTCTTTGCGCAGCTCTTTGGAGGAAACTAATAAGTCATCGGCCGTGCGCGAAGCTCCCTCTTTCCATCGACTTAAAAAAGGAAGTTTGAATAATGTATTCAGCATCCACCCCGACCATGAAGGCAAAATGAATACGGCAAAAAATAAGAAAAGACACGCAATTAAAATGATGGAAAACCCAATCCAAAACACCCATTGAACACCTAAACTGTAACTAGTATTTTCAGGAAAAAGCGTCGAGCTATCGATAAATAAAAAGACAAGCGGAATCATAAGTACATAAAACAAGTTATCCATCATGGTGGTGATGAAGACAATGGCCGTGGACCTTCCAAGTGGAATTTTTTCTCGATTTAAGATGAACATTGCAACGGCTGCCCCGCCAACAACGCCCGGTGAAAGTGCTGACGCGAACTCCCACAACATAATCACGTGGAAGGAAGATTTCCACCCGAGTTTTTTGTGCGTCAAAACGCGAATGCGAATCATGTAGAAAAGGTCACGGCCAACCATGAAAAGCATGGCAATGAAGATCCAAAGAATGGAGGAGCTTGACCATTCCAATTGTTTTAATGCATCAGAGGCGCGTTGCTTGATGTAGTTGCCTTGCGGCACAGCGATGAACTCATGGCTATTGTGGATATCGATTTTTCCATTTTGATTGGCATCCTTCCACGTATAATCACCTTTTCCGTTCGTCACCTTCACAAATTGTACTTGCCGAACACCAGAAAACAAAATGACTATAGCAATCAACAACCCGAGCCCTACTGCCACCCAAATTTTCCACGGCTTGAAGGATGTTGCAAGGATGTCGTGCTGCGCTTCCATCATTTATGGCCGTAATTCAACTGAAACATCCCAATTCGCCCGCACTTTTGTTGGCTTTGAGAAGCGAAACACTTGTTCTGGTTGAATGCGTTGCTTTACATCACCACCACTCCATTTGCCATCACCGTCTCGGTCTTCAATCACCAGAAAGGTATATTCTGCAGGCTCTAAATACTCGTAACGTACCGTCGTTCCTCCTGTGCAAGTCCGTTCGCTTATCGTTTCGTTGCCACGCCTTAACTGAAGTATTAAAGGGCCTGTAAAGTCATTCAATACAGCGTAAAGCACCCCAAAGTCTTCGACCTCGCCATATTCAAAGTTGAACCCTGTAGAATCCATAAACTGGGTGCCGCCACAGTTGACGGCTCCTTTTTTAAGGATTACCACACCTTTTGCTACTTTGGTTGCGGGAATAATAGTAAACTGGTTTATATCGCGATAGACAAGCTGAAAAGGCACGAAACTCGAATCGGCTATATTTTTCACAAAGATAAACCCACTATCTAATGCCGTAATTCTGCCATTTACCATAAAGGAAAGTGTATCCAATGGCGTGTACATTCCACCTTTTTTCCTCGACTCTATCCGTAAAGGAAATGCTTTGTCCTTCGTTGAAATACGTGTGCGAAGTGTATCTACAAACGTGTCTTTCAGCACCACTAAATTCGCTTCAGACAAGTCAGAAAACGCTTGGTAAACATAGATACTATCCTCGCTAATGCGAGAAATATCCTTTTGGTCTACTTGGGTTCCATTGAGGGTGAGGGAGGCATTCATCAAGGAGAAATTTGCTCCAATAAAGTAGCGGTTGATCCCCGCCGCCTTAAAAGTATTCACCTTTCTTTTTTGGGTAGGATAAAACATCCGAAGATTAACGGTGTCAATATTTCCCGCCTGAATTTCTGCCGTGTCTGTCGAGAATCCGCAGCGTTCATGTGCTTGAATGCATAAGTCGCCATTCACATCGTCAAAGGCGCGAACCACATACTTCCCATTGCGCAGATAGCGAAATAGTGCATTTCCATTTTTACCAGTCTTGGCAAAATAATAAGGGCTCACTTCATTACTGTCTGTAAACAACCCAACTACCATTTTATCCAATGGTGCAAGCGTCCATGCATCAGAGACATTCACGCTAAATTCGGCAGAATCGATGCTTGTCCCAGTTGAAAATACATATTGAATCAAGGAATCATTTCCCTCGGTGACGTCTTTGATGGTTCCGTTGAATGAAACAACATACGTTGTGTTAGGTTTGAAATCCCCATCCATCGTTACGGTGACTTGCTTCTTATTAAGTGTTGCATCGAGCGTTATTCCACCAGGAACAATGCTCATTGTTTGTTGGGGGCTGTTCAATTGAATGAACTCATCGAATTCTAAGGTAAACGAAGTCTGATTGAATGTGATTGTTCCATTTTCAGGACTTGTGCGTATCGGATTGGGCGCGACGGTGTCTTTTTCTCCCCCTGTAATGGTGCCTACTTGAGCGCAGGAACTAAGCAGAAGGGCAAGAATTATAAACAGTCGGAAATCCATGCGCAAAGTTCAGTCAAAAAAGTGATATCTGTATCATCAAAAGCTGCCAATGTCTCGCTATCCACATCAAGTATAGCGATTACCTCTCCGTTTTTTAAGACAGGAACGACTACCTCACTTTTTGATCGAGAACTGCAAGCGATATGTCCAGGAAATTCCTCCACATCGGGAACAAGGATCGCACGCGCTTCTTTCCAGGCAGTGCCGCACACACCTTTGCCATGGGCAATACGTGTGCACGCTACAGGGCCTTGAAATGGACCAAGCACCAGCACATCCCCTTTTACGATGTAAAAACCCACCCAAAGCCACGAAAATGTTTCGTGCAATGCCGCGCAGCAGTTGGCCATGTTGGCAACAGCGTCCGACTCCCCACTTATTAACGCTTTAATCTGAGGCATTAACGCAGTGTATTGTTCGGTTTTATTTCCGTTTATTCTGATGAGGTCTTCAGCCATAGTGGGCATCTTGTTTCAGCAAAATTGCCTTTTTTCCACCGATTCTCCAATTATTTTCCTATCTTCAAGTACCAAACACTAGAATATGCGCGATAAAACCACTCTCGACAAAATCTTGTTTCTCGACATTGAAACAGTCCCACAAACCTATCAATTTCAGGATCTCGAAGAAAACGTCAAATCCCTCTTTGAAGCGAAAACACGTTTCATGCATTCTGATACTAAATCATACGAACAACTTTATATCGAAAGGGCAGGAATCTATGCCGAATTTGGAAAGATAGTATGCATTTCTGTGGGCTATCTCAATGACCAGCGCACAGGAAGGCAAATCAGCATTAAGTCTTTTATTCATGAAGACGAGGAAACATTACTGAGCAAGTTTTCCAAGTTTATTTCAGATGACGATTTCTATTTGCTCTGTGGGCACAACGCCAAAGAGTTCGATTTTCCCTACATCTGTCGGCGTATGCTCATCAATGGCTTGCCCTTGCCGCGCATGTTTAATATTGCGGGGAAAAAGCCCTGGGAAATTGCTCACATTGACACGATGGAATTATGGAAGTTCGGCGATTATAAGGCCTACACTTCGCTTGCGCTCTTATGCCATGTATTTGGAATCCCCACCTCCAAGGACGATATTTCAGGCGCCGATGTGGCCAGGGTGTATTATGAAGAGAAAAACATACAACGCATTCGGCAGTATTGTGAAAAGGATGTTGTTGCGCTCATACAGTTGTACCTTAGAATGCAAGGGGAACTGATGGTGGATGAAGGGGAAATTCATGCAGTAAAATAAAAAAACCCCGACATAATCGAGGTTTTTCAATATGGTATGATATGAAATTACTGAATAAACACAGTCTCTTCGGAGGTTACTTCTTGTTCTACCTTGATGATTCCCTCACCAGACGCAGCACCAAAAGTGGCTTCGATATTCAAAACGGCAACACCTGCTTGACCAAGTTGGTACACATCATTGAAGTTGAACTTTGCTTCACCAGCAGTGTTGGTTAACGTTGTATCGTACAACACAACATTCGCTGGCTGGTTGATCGTTGATTGACCGTAAATCACTACTTGTGCCCCAGCAACAAGTTGATTTGCCACATCTCGGACATATATCACAGCAATCGTATCCTTCTTTTCTCTGCATCCTGAAGAGAAAAATATTCCAAGGATTGCAACAGCGGTAATTAAACCAAATCGTTTGAAAGTATGCATAGCGTAAAAATTTAATTCATTAAATATACTGTTTGTACGGTCGTAATGTGAGAACGACAACGAACATACTCCGTTCCTGTTTTGAGGCCATTCTTTACAATGACGTCAAAGTAACCTGTTTTATTTCCTTCTCCCGCCAAAGCGAAATAGTCATCCATGTTGAATTCAACAAAACCGGAAGCGTTGGTGGCTAATGTATCCACATAAGCTAGAGTAGCAGGATTCGAATTGACGTCTCCAACAATAACAACCTGAGCGCCATTTACCAATTCGTTGCTCGACGAACGCACGAATATTTTAAGAACGGAAGGGTCGTCGTTTTTGCATCCGGAGAATATCACGGAAACCAAAATCAACTCTAAAAATAAAATCGCTTTTTTCACTTTTATTTTCTTTTAAGAGTGCACATTCGCCCCAAAGATAAACTAATTTTAAGCATATGCAATACTATTCTAGCCCTTAATTCGTACCTTCGTTGCGCTGTTTCAAACAAGTGAAAGCCCCAAAAAGTTACACTGAGGCCCCAAAACTTAAAAAATAAGCCAAGAGGATGAAAGAATATATTGACGACCTTGCTGGACAGATTGAGGCGTATTCCATAACAAATACCGCAACACTTGAAGAGTTCAGAATTCATTTCCTAGGGTCTAAAGGTGTGGTGAAGGATTTGTTTTCATCCCTAAAATCTGTTCCCAACGAGGAGAAGAAGGAGGTGGGCCGAATGCTTAATGACTTAAAAATCAAGGCTGAATCTAAACTTGAACTCTTCAAGGAGCAATTGGCCTCGCAACAAACGAGTAGTGAGCGTATCGATCTTTCGCGTCCTGCAGAGGAGTCGGGGATTGGATCACATCACCCACTATCGCTGGTTCGCAATGAAATAATTTCAATTTTTTCACGCATCGGATACATGGTTTCTGAAGGACCAGAAATTGAAGATGACTGGCACAACTTTTCAGCATTAAATTTTCCACCAGAACATCCGGCGCGTGATATGCAAGACACCTTTTTTATTGAAAAAGGTGAAAAGGAAATGGCGCTGCGCACACACACAAGTTCTGTGCAAGTGCGGGTGATGGAAAATAGTACCCCACCGATTCGCACCATTTCTCCAGGACGCGTGTACCGCAACGAGGCGATTTCTGCACGCGCGCACTGTTTTTTTCATCAAGTGGAAGGCTTGTACATTGATAAAAACGTATCCTTCGCTGACCTGAAGCAAACACTTCTATATTTTGCCAAAGAGATGTTTGGCGAAAAGGCACAAATTCGTTTACGCCCCTCCTATTTTCCATTCACAGAACCAAGTGCTGAGGTGGATGTTTCTTGCTCGATCTGCAATGCAGAAGGCTGTAATGTTTGCAAATACTCTGGGTGGTTGGAAATACTAGGATGTGGAATGGTCGATCCGAATGTATTGAAATCATGCGGTATCGATCCAGAGGTGTACACAGGATTTGCGTTTGGAATGGGGGTAGAACGTATCGCACAGTTGAAATATAAGGTTAGTGATCTTCGCCTCTATTCAGAAAATGATGTGCGTTTCTTGAAACAATTCACACCTGGCGTTTAAAAGATGGGTTGGTTTTCAAAATCATCAGCAGAGGAAAAGTCACTTCCCTGGATTCCGCTTTCAAGCATAGAAGCATTGAACAGCGCCTTAGATTCTATTGAGCGTCCAGCACTTTTCTTTAAGCACAGCACGCGCTGTAGCATTTCCATTATGGCGCTCAGTCGACTTGAACAACGTTGGTCTGTTGCGTCGGAAGACTGTGACCTTTATTTTATTGACCTGCTCAATCACCGAGATGTGTCGAATGAGTTGGCTATGCTCACCAATGTCGTTCATCAATCACCCCAAGCAATTCTTGTGCGCAACGGTGAAGTGATTTATACGGCGACACATGGAGATATTGATGCGGATGAAATGGCAAAAATCTTAAGTTACTAAAATGAAAAAGTACCTAATCATTGGTCTATTACTCGCATTTCTAGGGGCGGTAGTGTTTCGTTCATGTGCACCTGCATCGTCGGACGATTCGAATGCAGAACTACCTGCTGCCTTTGCGTTTGAAGATAACCTCGCCACGCGGTGGGATGAAAAAGTGGCCATCAATATCGTGGTTAATAACCCTGACGTGGAATCCTTGGAGTTGATCTATAACGATAGCACTTTTGCGCGTTGGACTTCACCAGGCAAGAAAATTACCTACCAACTGAAAGCTGGTTTTTACGGTCTAGGCGCACGTCAAGTGGAGCTGGTGGCAATCTTGAAAGATGGAAGCAAGTCATCCGATAAGCGGATCATTCGTGTCCTTTCGGATGTCGTTCCTGAGATATGGATTGCAGAAATTATCCAGGATTTCCCTCACGAAGTAACTAGCTTTACCCAAGGGCTGGAATTTAGTAATGGCCAGTTGTATGAAGGAACGGGGAACCGTGGAGAGAGCCTTTTGGCACAAGTAAATCTGTCCAATGGTAAAATTGTAAAATCAATGGGCTTGGATGGAGATTATTTCGGAGAGGGAATAACCATATTAAACGGTAAGATTTATCAAATTACTTGGCAGGAGCAAACATGTTTTGTGTACAATCAGTCGGACTTGACCTTATTAAAGGACTTAAAATACTCCGGAGAGGGATGGGGTTTGTGCAATGATGGTCGCTCCCTGATTATGTCGGATGGTAGCGAGCGCATCACATTCCGAAATCCAGAAACATTTGCCATTACGCGCACCATTGAAGTGTACACACACCAAGGTCCAGTGACTAAACTGAACGAGTTGGAATATGTCGACGGGTTGATTTATGCGAATGTATGGATGACCAACAAAGTGGCGGTGATTGATCCAAACAATGGAAAAGTCGTTGCTGAACTCGATGCTACTGAGCTTGTTCGTCAAGGACGCGGCAACGGCGATGTACTCAATGGCATTGCCTTCAACCCAGCCACCAAGAAGTGGTACATGACGGGCAAGAAATGGCCGAAGTTGTTCGAGGTAAGCTTTAAGAAACCAACTTCTTAGTTACTAATTACGAGTCACGAATTTGGTGGCTGAGGTTCTCGATGCCACGAATTACGAGATTCAATCTAAACAATTCGAGGTTCAATTAAGTCCTTTAGCGCAGCGGCCAAAATTCAGAGCGAGAATGAGAGCGAGAGCGTTCGAAGAAATCCGCAAGTCTTAACATCTTAACATCTTGATGTCTTTCTCTTAAGCCTTACAGCGCAGCGGCACAAAGTTCAGAGTGAGAATGAGAGCGAGAGCGTTCGAAGCTCAATTAAGTCCTTTAGCGCAGCGGTCTTTTGTCTTTCAGCGCAGCGGGTCTTTTGTCTAATTACAACCATCTA
>JBEIKR010000007.1:0-40697 GCA_040379705.1 Crocinitomicaceae bacterium | reverse complement strand
TTCTTCACCTTCTTGAAGATTTCCAATTAACCCAGATGCGGCAAATTCCCATTCCGCTTCTGTAGGTAGTCGGTAGCGGGGTAAAAGGATTCCATCCTCCATGCGAACGATACGACCTCCTAAGTCACTATTCTTAAATTTCCCAGATCCTCTTTTATATGCACTTGGACTGTTTTTATCGTTACCTGTTGGGTTGAGATCTGTAAGCAATTGTTCATCTTGAACACGGTATTGTCCTGAATAATATGATTCCGTATTAAAGGTTCCATCATTTTCCTGATCAATATTCCATTCAAGAATTCCCTCTCGCACCAAAATATACTCGTTCACCCGGTCCGTTCTCCATTTACAGAAGTCATTTGCTTGCAACCAAGATACTCCAACGACAGGGTAATCGCGGTACGCTGGATGACGTAAATAATACTCTACGTATTTTTCGTTAAACGCCAATGGAGATCTCCAGCAAAGAGTATCTGGTAAAGCGTTTTTGTACACCATAGGATAATCTCCGTAGGCACGGGAAATCCAATATAAATATTCCAGCCATTGGAAATTCGTCACCTCTGTTTGGTCCATGTAGAACGAAGAAACGGTTACACGTGTCGCACGATTGTTCCAATCGTACATGACATCATTTTCCGTTCGTCCCATAGTAAACGTTCCACCTTCTACCAAAAGTAGTCCTGGACCTGTCTCCTGATCAACAAAAGGAACTTTTTCAAAACCTCCAGTTTTAGGATTGTTATATTCCCATCCTGTAGCGGATGAAGATTCGCGCTGGCAAGAAGTAAGAATGATTCCTGTGAGCACTACAAACGAAAATTTCAGCAATTTCATGTTGATTTGATTTTTCATTTTACTTGCAAATATTATGGACCTTAAACGTGTTTCACGAAAAAAGTTACATTAAGTTGATTAAAAAGAAGGACAAGATACTAATTTGAATGAAGTCGGACGTTTTTTACATGTCAAATTCAATCCTAAGGATATTTCATGAGATCCTCCAGAAACACCGTTGTTCAGTTTGGAAACGGTCACATCATAGCTATATCCGAGCTTAAATTTACCTGTGTTAATGCCAACAGTCATGATGAATGCGTCACGATTACGGTACCAAACACCTAAGTTAACCGGTCCATATTTCACGTATGTTCCGACGCTTAATTCCATAAACCCATTTTGATATTGATAAATCACATTCGGCATGATGGATGTGCTATTCGAATATTTTGATTGCTTGCCCAGGAAAATCTCCGCCCCCATGTGGCCTGTGAAACGCATTGGCATTTTAGACTCACCAACAATCATTGATTCGTTCGGTGTGTTCAAATGGTGTGCAGCAAATCCAGCAAAGAAATATTTGTTAAACAAAACCAAACCAGCAGAAGCATCAAAAAATCCGCGCGACCCACCACGAGGAACATCACCTGTAGAATAAATAAAACCGCGACGTGGGTCAATCATATCTCCAAATGTCAATTTGTCCCAATCCAAGAATTTTTGATACCATGCCGCACGTGCGCCAAATTGCAACTTCCATTTTCTTCCTAATTGAAGGTGGTAAGAATATATAAGGCCTAACATTGACGTGTTGATGGTTCCTTGTCCTTGCTGGTCATGGGTTGCTAAAATTCCAATGCCACCAGAAATGTTTCTGAAGTAGCTGTCCCAAGATGCACTATAAGTAGTATAGTTCCCGGTAAGTTTTGGCCATTCATTGCGGTAATTAGACGCAAAACGCGAACATCCATGTGAGCCTGCCAATGCAGGGTTCAGATATAAGGGGTTAGCGTAAAACTGAGTAAACGTAGGGTCTTGCGCATTGGATGCAAATCCAATAAAGCACAACGCAACAGTGGTAAACGCTCGTTTAAGTCCTTTCATTCTTGTAGGTTAATTTTCGGCGAAATCTGACCAAAGATAACGCTATTTTTAATTTGAAGGTTACAAATATTTTAAATCGGTCAAAATAATTGAACAAAAGGTTCGTTTTTTTGTCCTCCGAAATGATACCTTTGATTAAATGTTAAGAAACTTTCATTATTTGTTTTTCCGGTTTTGCATATCTGCGCTGTGGTATGTTTCATTTTTTAACCCGTACATAGCAAACTCGCAACAAATTGTCGATTTAAATTTAGACTGGCAAGCTTCCCAAACGATAAACATTCATGGTTCGACATTTTTGCAGCCACAGATTTCAGGGCAAAAAAACGAAAACGGTTGTATTTCCTTCACGTATTCTGAGCGTGTTAAATTTTCCCATGCGAAAGTAGCTCTTCAAATTGTCGAAGAAGGCATTGCTTCAAATGAAGATATTGCATTTTTAAATGCGTTAAACTGTGAGATTCCGGACTCTATCTCGTACGAACTAAAAGTAACGAGTGCTAGGAATGAAAATTACCTCGTTTTTTCCTTAAACCCATATGTGCGCAGAAATGGGAGTGTGAAACGAATTTCTAAAGTGCGAATTGATATTCTCCCTATGGCTAATCCAGTAAAAGAAAAGTCTTTTGCTGCGAATTCAGTATTGAGACCCGGTATGGGGGAGTGGTACAAAATAAAAGTGTCTCAAGATGGGATATTTAAAATTGATCAAGCGTTTTTACAATCCTGCGGTATTCAAACCTCTGGTCTCAATCCTCAACATATACATATTTATGGGAATGGTGATGGCCGATTGCCTGAATTGAATGCAACCCCGCGAACAGATGATTTGGCGAAAAATGCTATCTATGTGTCTGGAGAGGGCGATGGGTCGTTTGACGCAGGTGATTATATCCTCTTTTACGGTTGGGGACCACATCGATGGTGTGCAAATGGAACGGCTGAATTTGAGCAATATCGGAATCTATATACGGATGATTCTTACTACTACATTAACATAAACGCAGGCGAACCAGCATTGCGTGTTCAGACGGATACTCCGGATGGTAGCCAAAGCAATGTCAATGTGAACACCTTCTCTTATTATGATTTGCATGAAGAGGATCTTGTGAACTTGGTGAAAGGAGGGCAGCGTTGGTATGGTGAATTGTTTGATGTTGAATTGGAACGCACTTTTACGTTTTCTGTCCCAGGAATTGTATCGTCATTTCCCGCGAAAATAAGGACAGCCGTAGCAACCGATGCTCGCGTTTCTGTGGGTTCTTTGCAACAATACTCAGTAAATGGTTCAGTACTTGCCCAATCTTCGCTTCCTTCATCTTCAGAAGATTTCGTTCAGTCAATTACCAACATGACCTTGAGTAATCCTCCGTCAACGATTCCATTCAAGATAGCGATCACACAAAATTCCCCGAGTATGCAGGTTTATCTTGATCGCATTTTGCTTAATTGTCGTCGCTCCTTGAGTTTTACAGGTAGTCAGATGGGCTTCAGAGATTTGGCAACTGTGAACGCGGGTAATGTGGCTAACTTTTCCATTTCGAATTTTCCTGTACAAGGATTTGTTTGGGATGTAACTAATCGTCATGCCCCAAAGAAAATGGCTGGTTCATTATTGGGTTCGACTTATTCGTTTACGGCACACACCGATTCTTTGCGTGAATTTGTTGCTTCAAATAACTCAACGTTTTTAATTCCACAGTTTGTAGGTCCCGTGTCTACACAAAATTTACATGCCTTGCCACAGGCTGAATATTTGATCGTGAGCAATGCCTTGTTTTTAAATCAGGCCGAAAGATTGGCAGATTTGCATCGTGCAACGGGGATGTCGGTTCACGTGGTGACAACAGATCAAATTTATAATGAGTTCAGTTCTGGGATGCCAGACCCTACGGCCATTCGCATGTTTGCTAAAATGTTTTATGATCGCGGTGCTACAGCTCCTGAAACTCGTCCGAAGTACTTGTTGTTATTTGGAGATGGCACATATGATCCAAAGAATCGAGTTGAGAATAATAACAATTATATTATTACCTATCAATTTCCAAATTCCGAAAATCATACAGCATCCCTTGTGACAGATGATTATTTTGGATTATTGAGTGATAATGATGCGATTGCAGCCGTTGATATGATGGATATTGGCGTTGGTCGTTTATTGATTTCTGATGATCAAATGGCGAAGCAACAGGTAGATAAAATAGAACATTACTTAAAAAACGGCTCTTCCATTTACAGCGAGAACACAAGTTGCGCAACAGCGGGTGAAACATCCACATTTGGCGATTGGCGTCAAAATTACATTCAAATTGCAGATGATGAAGAGGATGGGTATTTTATTAAATACGACTGTGAACCGCAGTACGAATACGTGAAAACCTATCACAATGAAATGAATTGTGATAAATTGTACCTCGATGCCTACCCTCAGGAAACCAGTGCAGGTGGCCAGCGCTATCCAGATGTGTACAATGGAATTACAAAACGTGTTGAGCGCGGTGCCTTGATTGTCAATTATGTTGGACATGGTGGTGAAACGGGTTTGGCTCAGGAGCGCGTGGTTAATGTGCCACAAATCCAAGATTGGAAAAATATCAACCGTTTGAATGTGTTTGTTTCTGCAACATGCGAATTCACGCGGTTTGATGATCCAGGGCGGGTTTCAGCCGGTGAATGGGTGTCTTTGAATCCGTATGGAGGATCGATTGCCTTGATGACCACAACACGATCTGTGTTTTTCGGGGTGAATTCTAGTACTGGTGATGCATTTTTTAATAACGTATTTGAAAGAGATTCTGACAGTATACCGAAAGCATTGGGCGAGATTATGCGTTTGACAAAAAATGCGGCCATTCAGAACGACAACAAACGCAGCTTCATTTTGATTGGAGATCCTGCGTTGCGTATTGCGCTTCCGCACATGAAGGTAGTTACGGATAGTGTGAATGGCATTTCACCTGAATTATCCTTGGATACATTAAGAGCTTTAAGTAAAGTAACCATCAAGGGTCACTTGGAAGACTATAACGGCAACATACTGACAGATTTTGATGGAGTGTTATCGCCTTCAATATTTGATAAAATCAAGGAGATACAAACCCTTGGGCAAGATCCGGACTCTCCTGTTTTGACATTTGAAGTTCAAAGAAATGCGCTGTACAAAGGAAAAGCGACAGTAACTGATGGTCATTTCACTTTTTCATTCATCGTGCCTAAGGACATCAATTATTCATTTGGTGCAGGAAAAATTAGTTATTACGCAAATAGTACATCGAAGGATGCAGGGGGATTTGATACACGCTTAGTGGTAGGAGGAATAGATCCAAATGGAATTTCTGACGATCAAGGTCCAGATATCGAATTATTTTTAAATGAAGAAAATTTTGTGAACGGTGGGACAACAGATCAAACACCAGTGTTGATGGCGAACCTTTTCGATGAAAACGGCATTAACACAGTAGGAAATGGGATAGGTCACGACTTGGTAGCGATTTTAGATGGTAATCTCGAGAGTCCCATTGTGTTAAACGATTACTACACGGCGAACCTAGATTCATATCAGTCGGGTAAGTTGAGGTTTAATATGAATGAATTAAGCGCCGGAAAACATACAATTATGCTTAAAGTATGGGATGTCAATAATAACTTATCTCAATCGTCCATTGAATTTTATGTTCAGCCTGATCAAACGGTTGCATTGAGCCATGTTTTAAATTATCCGAATCCGTTTACGACACATACTGAATTTTATTTTGAGCATAATCAAGTGTGTTCTGAGCTTGATGTTCAGATTCAAGTGATGACTGTCTCAGGGAAAGTGGTTCGTTCAATCAATCAGATGGTAAAAACCGAAGGATTTAGATCTCAGGGGATTCCATGGGATGGACGAGATGATTTTGGTGATCAACTCGCAAAGGGTGTTTACATTTACACCATTAAGGTGAGAACGCCCGATGGTACCATCGCCGATAAAACGGAAAAATTGGTTCTTTTGAAATAAGAGTTAATTGCCCGTCATTTTAAGTATATTTGTAAGTCAAACAAAAAATATCATGAATAAAAAGCACCTGGCATCTGCCATTTTTGGATTCATTTCTCTCTCTGCTTTGGCCCAGCCAACAGGGGGTGCGACTGATGATGATCTGCAATTGAATACCATTACGACCGCTGTTCCTTTTATGGCGATAACGCCAGATTCAAGAGCAGGTGGTATGGGAGATGCCGGAACTGCATTGAGTGCAAGTTCAAATTCATTGTATTGGAACACATCGATGTTGACTTTTGCAGAGGAAAAGTCTGAATTGTCTTTGTCTTATACGCCATGGTTGAGACAGTTGACGAACGATATACACCTTTCGTATCTATCTGGTTATTACAAATTGAATGATCGCCATTCAGTTGGTGGTGCCTTGCGTTATTTTAGTTTGGGAGAAATTACTTTTACAGATGCTTCTGGCAATGTCATCCGCAATGACAAACCAGCTGAATTTGAATTGACAGGAGGATACGCTTTTAGACTTGGACGTAAAACGAGTATAGGGATTAACGGAAAATTTGTGTATTCAAATCTCACAGGAGGTTTGACTGTTGCAGGAGTGAATACAAAAGCGGGTGTTGCAGGTGCTACGGATCTTTCTTTTACCTATTTTGATGATGAGTTGAGGGTAGGTGGAAGAGATGCTGCCTATACTTTTGCTGTTACCTTGAATAACATTGGTAATAAAATCGCGTATTCAGCGCTGAACGGTACACGTGATTTCTTGCCAATGAATTTGAAAATCGGGAATGCCTACAAAATGGAGTTGGATAAATACAACAACATCGTTTTCTCTCTTGATTTGCAGAGATTGCTTGTTCCAACACCGGCGTTTTATGATTTTGTGGACTTGAATAGTGATGGTACAATTCAAGCTAGTGAATATACAATGCTTTCAGGGAAGAATAATGATGTAGGCGTAATTGCGGGGCTTGTTCAATCTTTTTATGATGCACCAGGTTCATTAGTAACAGATGATGCCGGTAACTACATTCAAAATTCGGATGGCACATACCAAGTGACGAAAGGGAGTCGTTTCAAAGAGGAATTGTCAGAAATCAATATCGCTTTAGGTACTGAATATTGGTATAATAACGTACTTGCGATCCGCGCTGGGTATTTTTACGAAAACAAGAACAAAGGTAACCGTCAGTATTTCAATGCTGGTGTAGGTTTCCGTTACAACATGTTTGGTATTGACATCTCTTACTTAGCAGCTGTTACACGCCAAAGTCCATTGGCAAACACCTTGCGTTTTACACTTCGTTTGTACTTGGGAAACAAAGCGAAAAACACAAGCGGCGAGAGCAACCCTGAATAAATCATGCGCATTCGAATTGGATTCGGTGTAGATGTTCATCAACTATCCTCCGAGAAAGAACTTTTTATTGGTGGAAAGAAGATTGAATCTGATCTTGGTGCGGTAGGTCATTCCGATGCTGATGTGTTGCTTCATGCTATCTGCGATGCACTACTAGGCGCTGCAAATTTGCGAGATATAGGTTTTCATTTTTCCGATACCGATCCTCAATACAAAGGGATTGATTCTAAAATTCTCCTCGAACGCGTATATGTTTTGTTGCGCGAAAAAGGATATTCCATCGGTAATCTAGATTGCACGGTGATTCTTGAGAAACCTAAATTGAATCCACATATTCCTGATATGCAAGCTGTTATTGCTTCAATATTGAAGATTGATGTGGATGATGTTTCGATTAAAGCGACAACGCACGAAAAGGTGGATTCCTTTGGTGAGCGAAAGGCTGTGAAAGCTTATGCCAGCTGCTTGATAATGAAATAGGCACTTTTGTTATTTTTGCATAATAATTACTGCGATGAAAATAAATCCCGACTATAACAGCCAGGAGAAACTCCTTGAACTTTACAACAAACCGTTGCTCGAACTTGTGTTTGAAGCAGCGACAGTTCACCGCCAATATCACAATCCACGTGAGGTTCAAATGTCCTCTTTATTGAGTATTAAAACTGGTGGTTGTCCTGAAGATTGTGGCTACTGCCCGCAAGCTGCCCGCTACCAGACAGATGTTGAAGCACATAAGTTAATGTCGGTAGATACGGTTATCGAACAAGCGAAGAATGCAAAGGCGAATGGATCTTCGCGTTTGTGCATGGGAGCCGCTTGGCGTGAAGTCCGGGACAATAAGGATTTTGATTCGGTTGTTGAGATGGTTCAAGCAGTAAATGACCTCGACATGGAGGTGTGTTGTACTTTAGGAATGTTGAACGAAAATCAAGCACAGCGACTCAAAAATGCAGGATTGTTTGCCTACAACCATAACCTTGATTCTTCTCGTGAGTTTTATGGTGATGTGATTTCAACCAGAGAGTATGAAGATCGATTGAATACGATTGAAAATGCACGCAAAGCTGGCATTACAGTCTGTTCAGGCGGAATAATTGGCATGGGTGAAGCAGTCGAAGATCGTGTTGGATTGCTATGGTCATACATGCAAATGGAGAACCCTCCTGAATCCATTCCAATCAATGCCCTTGTAGCGGTTGAAGGTACTCCTTTGGAAGACCAAAAACCGATAGAACAATGGGAAATGATTCGTATGGTGGCAACAACACGTATTGCTTTTCCTGAGTCTGTTGTAAGGCTTTCCGCAGGTAGAACCAAGATGAGCATGGAAGCACAGGCAATGTGCTTTTTAGCTGGTGCGGGTTCCATTTTTGCTGGTGACAAATTGCTAACAACTCCAAACCCAGATTTTAACGAAGACAAAGAAATGTTCTCCATCCTCGGTTTAATCTCGAAAGAAGCTTATGCCGGAAGTGAAAAACCTGTAAGCATGCCAGATCCATTAATTGAAGATCGTAAAAAGCGTGAAATGGAGCGTGAACGAGAACTGAAAAAAGCACGTGAGGAAGCACTAAATAATGGCTTTGAACCTAGAAAAATAACAGTGTCTTAATCCTTCTTGATGGATAAAAAACTGATTGATAGATTGACAAAAAGAGAAAATGAGGGAACTTTGCGTTCCCTTTCTTTTTACACCGGAATGATTGATTTCTTTTCGAATGATTATCTTGGTTATGCGTCGTTCGTTACTCCACCTTATGAAGGAATCTATTCAGGAACAGGGTCACGATTAATTTCAGGAAATCCACCCGTCGCGGAAGAGTGCGAACAGGTTATTGGCGCTCATTTTAATGCAGAGGCTGCATTGATGTTTAATTCTGGATATGATGCCAACCTTGGTTTTTTTAGTTCCGTACCCCACAAAGGTGATACGGTGATTTATGATGCCTTTGTGCATGCGAGCATTCGCGATGGCATAAGACTATCTTTGGCGAGATCATTTTCTTTTAATCACAACGATTTAGATGATCTTCGCTTAAAATTGAAACACGCTACGGGAACGATATATATTGCCATTGAAGGGATTTATTCAATGACGGGTGATCAAGCGCCATTAAAAGCACTTGTTGAGCTAGCTGTGGAATTTGGAGCATACATCTATTTAGATGAGGCACATTCGGCGGGTGTCTATGGACAGAATGGCTCAGGACTAGCTGTTGAATTGGGCGTTGAGGATAAGATATTTGCTCGGCTTGTGACCTTTGGTAAAGCATTTGGTGCTCACGGTGCTTGTATATTGAGCGATGAATTATTGCGACAGTACATGATCAATTTTGCTCATTCTTTCATTTACACTACGGCACTTCCACCAGAGAATTATCAACGAATCATCGCTATTCTGCAGGATGAAAATCTTGAGAACCGAAGAAAAATACTTCATCAGAACATTGACTTTTTTCATAAAAACATAGGGTCCACTGCAAATCAATCGTCACCGATTGTCATGTTAAAAGCGCAAAGCCGAACGGAACTTACTCTGAAGGCTCAAGTACTGAAGACAGAACATTTTGCTGTTAAACCAATCTTCCACCCAACAGTTCCTGCTGAAATGGAGGGAATTCGAATGAGTATGCATTCATTTAATACCGTAGAGGAAATTGAACGCTTTAGTGCAAAGATTTTGGAATTAAGCCCTATTTAATCGCGATCTAAAATCGATGAGGTCAACGGGTTGGTTTGCCTCTCGATTGCACCAATTGCTGACATATTCATTTAGTACATGACCAAGTTCATTGAAAGAATTGCTTCCATCTTTTTGAATGTAAGTCAGTGCACCAGCGGCAAAAATTTGTGATCGAACGTAGGGGCTTTGTTGTGCACTGAAAAAGATAAATGACGAATTCGAATTGTTCCCTAGTATTTGATACATTACTTCGAGCCCTTTTTTTGTCTTCAGGTCATAATCGAGAATGACCAAAATGCGATCGCTTTTAGCCAATCGTATGCACTCGGTTTCATCATCCACCAGTATTGAATTGGTATACCCATATTTTTGAAGAAAACTGTGAACCAATTTCCCCAAAAATGGGTCGTCATCTAAGACAATAATACGGAGCGCTGACTTTTCCATAGCATACGTTTCCATCGCTTTTATAAAGTTTATGCCATAATTTTAATATTATGTAAATCAAGGTGTTAACACATTTTGATTCGTTCGAATATTGTCAAAATGGTAACATTATTCCCAGATTGGGATAACGAAGTAAAAACTAAGAACTTTAAAAGTTACGAGTTATTAAGGATGAGTTACGAGTAGGATCTTACTTTTATATTAAAGCTTCCATGGATTTTGAGATTTTATGTCAAAAGAAAGTAAGCTTTTTTGGTTTAAAATCAACTCGTTACTTCGAAATATAGTGTTTCTAATACATGAGTTCGAAGCAGCTTCGATAGGCATTATTGGATTCACTGTATTCGATCAGAGAGGAGAAAAAAGAATCGGAACACAACGTTGCGCTATCGCCAATAATGATAAGTTGTTCTTTGGCGCGTGTCATCGCTACATTGATTCGGCGGTGATCTGAGAGGAATCCTACCTGACCTTTTTCGTTGGACCGCACAAGAGAAATGATGATCGTATGCATCTCCTGTCCTTGAAAACTATCAATGGTACTGCAGCGAATTTCACTCGGTAAGGTTTCTTTCGCTAAGGCAATTTGACTAGAGTAGGGTGAAATGAAGGCTGTTTTAATGTTGTTGAGTTCTAATTTTTCGATAATTTTTAGCACGAGGCTCATTTCGCCTGAATTGGCATATCCCGGACGCTCATCAGATGTTTCTTCATTGAATCCAGCGCCAGCGGTATCGTAATAGAGCAAATGATCACCGATATTCTCGAGCGAGTCTGGGGTCACTAACTTGTTTTCGTAGAAATGTTGCGAGGAAAATCCTGCGATCGACTTTCGCATACGGTATTGTGTGTCCAATAAAAAAACGGAGGGAACAGAAGAAAATGCGGTTTCCAAAATGGATCGATTAAATCCTTTTTTCTGCGCTTCTTCGGAAAGAACCGTTGGGGGCAACTGTAAATGGTCTCCTGCCAAAATGCGTTTTTCTGCTTTTGGTAATACAGCCCAAGCGAGTGGTTCGAGACATTGTCCTGCTTCGTCAATAATCACTACATCCATGCTCAAGTCAGGAATGAGTGCATCCCAAATTCCAACGGGGGTGCCAAGAATAACTTGCGCATTTTCAATGGCTGTTCGTTCTTCATGATCACGAGACTTCCGAATGTAGGTGCGTATCTCTCGCACTGCATTCATCAATAATTTTCGCTGATCACGCTCATCTTTCCCGAAGTGACGTTTGTATTGATGTGCCATTTTTCGAAGCTCTTCGGCGCGAATTTTCATCTTCTTTATTTCCTTGGCTTGATCACTGTCTTTAAGTATACCTTCTATGGTGTAAGGAAATAATGACTCGTCAATTCGTGCATTGTTTCCGATGCGCACCATACGTTTTACTTTACCCAATAAACTTTTCGCGAAGTGATCAACTGCTGCATTTCCAGGCGCACAAACGAGCACACGTTTTCCATCGGCAACTAGCTGTTGAACGGCCTCGACCAATGTTGTTGTTTTGCCCGTTCCTGGAGGTCCGTGGATAATCAATAAGTCATTGTCATTAAAGACACTATTTACAGCTTCTTGTTGGCTTTTATTGAGTCCTAGATTGAACCAATGAAGTTCTCGGTTTTTGCTATTCGTTTCTTTTTCTAGAGACGAAGTACGATGAATGGTTGAGAATAATGCATTTAAGCCGGGTGTCTGTCGTACTTTTTCCATCGAACGAAGCATTACCTCGGTCGTATGCGCATCCGGTGCCAGTCGCAGGGCAGCGCCATCATCAATCCAGTCAGGGAAATCACTGGTTAAAAGTCGAACATCACCAGATCGCCCATCAAATCCGATAAGTATGCCTTTTATGGTTTCCTCACCAGGAAAAAACACTTCGATTTGTGCGCCATCCCTGAAATTGCTTGAATCGTTGGGGTATGGTAAGAAAAAGTTAAACTCAGGATAATCGGCAAATCCATAAGAACGACGCTTTATTCGCAGAGGATGAAGTGCTAAACCGGAATGACGCAACTCCTTCAAGCTCGTGCTACCTATGGCATCGAACTGTTCCTTTTGCGCTTTCTCCTCTAAATGAATACAGGAAATGATGTGGTCAATATGTTCGTCCGCACTTTTCAATTGGCACTGTTTTATTCAAAAAAAGCCGGCATTGGCCGGCTTTAAGATTCGTTTTATGTTGATTATACAGAAGCAATCTTATCTGACATGTATTCGCCAGCCTTTAATTTCCCTACAATCTTAGAGAAGCATTCAACGGTATAATTCACATCTTCTAATGTG
Source organism: Crocinitomicaceae bacterium (assembly GCA_040379705.1). Classification (GTDB taxonomy): domain Bacteria; phylum Bacteroidota; class Bacteroidia; order Flavobacteriales_D; family Crocinitomicaceae; genus M0103. Next base: position 28,036 of record JBEIKR010000007.1, on the reverse strand, counting down.
TGAACAGCAGTAGGAATCAATCGAAGAATAATCATTCCTTTTGGAACTACAGGATAAACTACCATTGAACAAAAGATATTGTAGTTTTCACGCAAGTCAAAAATCAAATTGGTCGATTCTGGAATGGAACCGCTCATATAAACGGGAGTCACGCAAGAATTTGTAGGTCCGATTTCAAAACCAGCATTTTTCAGTCCTGTTTGAAGTGCATTTGTGATTTCCCACAATTTATCTTTCAACTCAGGTTTTGTTCTCATTAACTCTAAACGTTTCAACGATCCAACGACCAATGGCAAAGGCATCGCTTTTGCAAAGATTTGTGAGCGCATATTATAGCGAAGGTATTCAACTACTTGCTCATCACTTGATATGAATCCACCGATGAGTGCAAATGATTTTGCGAACGTACCAAAATAAATATCAATGCCGTCTTGACAACCTTGTTCTTGCCCGGTACCTCCTCCAGTTGCTCCCAAGGTTCCGATTCCGTGAGCATCATCAACAAAAAGGCGGAAGTTGAATTTTTCTTTCAAAGCAACGATGTCCTTAATGTTTCCTTGGTCTCCACGCATCCCGAACACACCTTCAGTAATCACCAAGATACCTCCCCCTTGCTCTTCCGCAAGTTTTGTGGCACGTTCCAATTGCTTTTCGCAATCTTCGATATCGTTGTGCTTGAACACATAGCGCTTACCCATGTGAAGACGCACACCATCAAGAATACAGGCATGTGATTCAGCGTCATAAACGATTACATCACGACGATCTACCAAGCAATCAATCGCTGAAACAACAGCCTGGTAACCGAAATTACATAGGATGGTATCTTCTTTTTCTACGAAGGCAGATAATTCTGCTTCCAACTGCTCATGATAGTTGGTATTCCCACTCATCATGCGCGCTCCCATTGGAGCAGCAAATCCAAACTGTGCGGCAGAATCAGCATCTGCTTTACGTACTTCAGGATGATTGGCTAAACCAAGATAGTTGTTCAAACTCCAATTTAAACGTGTTTTACCACGAAAAATCATGTGTGGACCGATATCCCCTTCTAATTTTGGAAATGTAAAATACCCATGAGATTCTTTTGCGTGCATCCCAATTGGGCCGCGATTGTTTTTAATCTTTTCAAAGATGTCCTGAACCATAGTCAAATAATTGCTCGGAATACCGAAATTCTTTTGCAAATGTACCCAAAATTGAGCAGGCGCGGGATACTGATTTTTCAATTTATTAACACGCCTTGTTCATTCCACGCGTGTTATAAATTTTTGTCCAACAAATAAATCATAGAGGCGATGGCTGCACAACCCAATTCAAGTTCCCGCTTATTGACATTCTCAAATACGTCACTTGGCGCATGGTGAAAATCGAAATAACGTTGTGAATCAGGAACAAAACCAAAAAGTGGAATGCCTTTGAAGGCTGTTTTTAGCGGTCCAATGTCCACACCGCCATAGCCTTTGTTGAAAGCATGCAAATCATAGGGCTTGAAAAGTTCTTGAAAACTCCGCATCATGATGACATATTTCTCATCGCCATCACAGTCAAACCCCCTCGGTGAGAAACCGCCACGATCACTTTCCAATGCGGCAATTTGTCGCTCACCACGATCGTGGGACCAGTCGGCATACATTTTTCCACCCATGTTGCCGTTTTCTTCATTCATGAAAAACACGACGCGTAGGGTATGTTTTGGTTTGTAACCAAGCACCTTCAATATGCGTAGCGCCTCAAGGCAATGAATGACTCCAGCACCGTCATCATGAGCTCCTTCTCCTGTGTCCCAAGAATCCAAATGTCCTCCAAAGGTGATGATTTCATTGGGATGTTCACCTTTAATTTCTGCAATGACATTGTACGACACCGCATCGGGGAAATTGCGGCAATCCATCTCCATGACAAATCGACATTTTCCTTTTTTTAGTTCGGATGAAAGAAGTTCAGCATCTGAAGTAGACAATGCGGCTGCTGGAATACGAGGAATACTGTCCTCATAATGCATAGACCCCGTATGTGGATGGTCGTCAACTGGCATTGCCAGGGAACGAATTACAACGGCAATAGCGCCAAGTTTAGAGGATTCTACAGCACCGTTTCCACGTATCGCATAACAGCCACCATAGGCCTTGAAGGTGCTGATTTGTTGCTCATCCATCGCTTGATTCAGGAAAACAATCTTGCCTTCCACCCTTGAACGCTTTGCTTTTTTAAGTTCGTCCATGTGTTTAAATTCAACAATGTCACCTTCCAAGGTTCCGTTCGTTCCAATAGAACCTCCCAGTGCCAAAATGTTGACCTTGATCAATTGACCATTCGCAAGCTTAATCCATCCACTTTCCTTATTCCCTCGTTCCCAGTGAGGAACTTTAATTTCTTGAAGATACACTTGGTCAAAACCATACGATTCCATGCGCAACTTGCTCCATTGAACGGCCATTTCAGCCTCGGAGGAACCAGAAAGTCTAGGTCCAACATCCTTGCAAAGACTGCGCAAATCTTCATAGGCACGGCCATTACTTAAGGCTTCGTTGTAAATATTTCGTAGGTATATTGAGTCCGAATTCTGACCAAAACTGAAGGCCGAAAAAAGCGTGACGAGGTGAAGTAGGTTTCTCATTATCCGTTTAGTTTTTTAGCAAGACGCTCCAGTCCAAGTGTGTAATCTTTGCGAATAACTTTTTCCATCATTCGACCAACAACACGGGTAAAAGGATTTGATCCCAGATTTGAGTCAAGCGACCAAATGACCTGGGTTGCATTTTCCTTTTTGTTCAATTGAAATGTTGCTTTTGCAGGTCTTCCTGGTCCAAAACGCAATTCCATTTCCACGCGCTCATTGGCTTCAAGATGTGTGATTTCCATTGAACCGTTACCTACTTGTCGGTTGCCTTTCCAACGGTAAATTGCGCCATAACTCATTTTTTCACCTTCAAACTCATTGCGCATGTTTGGATCTTTGAGTGACCAAGGATTCCAAGTAACGAAATTTTCGAAATCAGCTATTTGAACAAAGATTTCATCGGCATCGGCAGAAATTTCTCTTTCAACCGCCAAGTGAATTTGTTTAGGAGAAAAGAGTCCGATAATAGCAAGGATACCTCCAAAGGTAAGCATGCCGAGAAAGAAGATGAGGAAGAATGACATAAATGACAAGGTTTACTTTAGCGAAGATACGAGAAAATGAGTAATGAAGGCGGTAGGCAATACATCGATTGAATGATTATCTTTGCGTAAAAAAGTAGCAAATGTCATTAAAATGTGGGATCGTAGGACTTCCGAATGTAGGTAAATCCACGTTGTTTAACTGTCTGTCGAATGCCAAAGCGCAATCGGCGAATTTTCCTTTCTGTACTATTGAACCGAATATCGGGACGATTTCAGTGCCTGATACTCGCTTAGAAACGCTTGAAGGTATCGTAAAGCCTGAGCGTGTTGTGCCAACAACAATGGAAATTGTGGATATCGCTGGACTTGTGAAAGGAGCATCGAAAGGAGAAGGACTTGGAAACCAGTTTTTAGCAAACATTCGCGAAACAGATGCAATCATTCATGTATTGCGTTGCTTTGATGACGGAAACATTATCCATGTTGATGGTCGTGTTGATCCCGTTTCTGATAAAGAAATTATCGATATCGAACTTCAATTGAAAGATTTGGAGACGATCGAAAAACGTATTGCATCGATTGCACGCATGCTGAAGTCGGGAGACAAGGAATTGGTGAAGGAAAATGACATCGCAACACGAATCAAAGAAGCATTGGAGCAAGGAAAGTCGGTGAGAACCCTCGATTTTGATGAAAAAGAGATGGAAATCGCACATAAATTTCAACTGATTACCACAAAACCGGTGTTGTATTTGTGCAATGTGGATGAAGCTTCGGTGAAAACTGGTAATGCGTATGTTGAAAAGGTGAGAGAAGCGGTGAAGGATGAAAATGCTGAGGTTTTGGTCATTGGTGCGAAAATCGAATCTGACATCATGGAACTTGAAACTTATGAGGAGCGTCAAATGTTCTTGGACGAATTGAATCTTGAAGAACCGGGTGTTAATCGTTTGATTCGATCAGCCTATGCCTTGCTGAAATTACAAACGTATTTCACAGCAGGGGTAAAGGAAGTAAGAGCATGGACAATTAAACAAGGCATGACTGCACCGCAAGCGGCAGGTGTTATACATACGGACTTTGAAAAAGGGTTCATCCGTGCTGAGGTAATGAAATACAATGACTTTGTGACTTTGGGTTCTGAATCTGCGGTGAAAGATGCAGGGAAATTCAAGGTGGAAGGAAAAGAATACATCGTGGAAGATGGTGATGTGATGCACTTCCGCTTTAATGTTTAAGTTGTTAACGAATTAGAAAATAACCGTATGGGTGCAATTGCAGCAAACGATCCAACCTTAAAATCATGGGTGAATGTTCCTCAAGGATGTGATTTCCCAATTCAAAATTTACCTTTTGGAATCATTAAAACAGATGATTTAACTCCTCGAGTAGGTGTTCGCATTGGTGAACATGTATTGGACTTGAAATCAATGTTTGTACTCGGCTATTTCGAAAATATTGCCGTTGAGCTTTCTGATTTTGATGCATCAACATTGAATGGTTTCATGCGCAAAGGAAAGCAGGTGACACGCGATGTGCGCAATCGGATTTCAAAACTGTTGAGTACAGCAAACGATGACTTGAAACACAACGAACACCACGTAGCACAAGTGCTGATTCCGGTCGATCAAGTGACGATGTGCATGCCCGTGCAGATAGGTGATTACACTGACTTTTATTCAAGCCGTGAACATGCGACGAATGTAGGGATGATGTTTAGAGATCCTGCCAATGCGTTATTGCCCAATTGGTTGTGGATTCCTGTAGGTTACCATGGCCGTGCAAGTTCGGTGATTTTATCGGGTGAAGCAATTCACCGACCGAAAGGACAAATTAAACCAGATCCGCAAGCGAATCCAATTTTTTCTCCTTGTCGAAACCTTGATTTTGAGTTGGAAACAGGTTTTATTACTTATGAAGGAAAACCGCTTGGAGATTCAATTTCGACTGAAGAAGCGGAGGAATATATTTTCGGAATGGTCTTATTCAACGACTGGTCGGCGCGTGATATTCAGACGTGGGAATATGTGCCACTCGGACCTTTCTTGGCGAAGAATTTTGCTTCTTCGATTTCTGCCTGGATTGTGACCTTGGATGCATTGCAGCCATTTAAAACAGATTCACCAACTCAAGAGCCTGAAGTATTGGAATATTTGAAATATCAAGGACAAAAGTCGTACGACATTGCACTTGAGGTATTGATTCAACCGGAGGGTGGTGCTGAAAACACAATAAGCCGTTCGAATTTTAAATACATGTATTGGAACATGGCGCAACAGTTGGCGCACCATACCGTAAATGGATGTAATATTCGATGTGGTGACCTTATGGGTTCTGGAACAATCTCAGGTCCAACGGAAGATTCATATGGATCAATGCTCGAATTGGCATGGAAGGGAACGAAACCATTAAAAATGTCGGATGGATCTGAACGCAAATTTATTCAAGATGGCGACACTGTGATTATGCGCGGCCATTGTGAGAAAGATGGCATCCGCATTGGATTTGGTGAGGTGAGCACGAAAGTGTTGCCAGCGAAATAAATAGCCATGGAGAATCAATCGGAGGCATTGTTGAATATCGATTTAGAAAAGGAACGCAAAGAAATTCTCAATGCGTTCAAAGGGCTGCTTCGTGCAACTAAAAATCGTTCACGTGAGGATACGCGACTCATTCGTAAGGCCTTTGATGTCGCCGTTGATGCCCATCGTGATGTTCGAAGAAAGTCAGGTGAACCCTATATATATCATCCAATCGCAGTTGCGCGAATCTGTGCCGAGGAAATGGGGCTTGGCGCCACCGCAATTGCTTGCGCTTTGTTGCACGATACCGTAGAGGACACACACATTACCTTGCAGGATATCGAGGATTTGTTTGGCGCCAAGGCGCGACTCATTATCGATGGACTGACAAAAATTCCAGAGGTTTTTGACGAAAATGCTTCGATTCAGGCGGAGAATTTCCGAAAAATGATTCTTACGATTTCGGATGATATTCGTGTAGTATTGATCAAATTGGCCGACCGCCTGCACAACATGCGCACGCTAGGAAGTATGCGCAGCGATAAGCAGTTGAAAATTGCGTCGGAAACAAAGTTCTTATACGCGCCACTCGCACACCGCTTAGGACTTTATTCAGTGAAAAGTGAATTGGAAGATTTGGCCTTGATGTACAGCGAACCTGAGATGTACAGCAAAATTGAATCGAGTTTGAAGTCTACCAAAGATGTGCGTAATCGCTTTATTCGCCGCTTTGTTCACCCAATCAAAGAGGCATTGCATCAAGAAGGCTATGTGTTTGATGTAAAAGCGCGTACAAAGTCAATTTCTTCGATTTGGCGGAAGATGAACAATAAGGGGATTCCTTTTGAGGAGATCTATGACGTGTTCGCCGTACGAATTATTGTAGATACACCTCAAGAGCTGGAGAAATCAAATTGTTGGAGAATATACAGTATTGTTACCGACTTTTATCAGCCCAATCCCGACCGTTTACGGGATTGGATTTCAACGCCCCGTGCGAATGGATATGAGTCGCTACATACGACAGTGATGTCACCACAAGGAAAGTGGGTGGAGGTGCAGATTCGTTCTAAGCGAATGGATGAGATTGCAGAGAAAGGGTTGGCAGCACATTACAAATACAAGGAGTCTAACAGCGAGGAAAGTAAGTTTGATCGATGGATTGCGGAGATACGCGATTTGATGGACAATGCGGATTCGAATGCCATGGATTTTGTGAATGAATTCAAATTGAATCTCTTTGCCGATGAAATTTATGTCTTTACGCCGAAAGGTGAGTTGCGTGTATTGCCCGTAGGTTCAACGATTTTAGATTTTGCCTACGACATACATACGGACATTGGCGATCGTTGCATTGGTGCCAAGGTTAACAATCGATTGGTTCCTTTGAGTTATCAGCTTCATAGCGGGGATCAGCTCGAAATCATTACGTCATCAAAGCAAAAACCAAGCGATGAATGGCTGCGTTTTGTGGTGTCAGCACGCGCAAAACAAAAAATAAAATCTTCTTTGAATGAAGTGCGAAAATCAATTGCTTCTGATGGGAAAGAGATACTAGAAAGAAAATTAAAGCAGTTCAATATTCGTTTCTCACCAGAGAATATTTCTTTTTTGGAGAAATTTTTCGGGCTACCCTCGACGACAGAATTTTATTTCAGAATAGCGAAAGGAAAGCTTGACTTATCGCGATTGCGTGAGATTGAGAATGTGGGGGGAATACTTCAGTTCGATAAGAAGTCAGGCCAGAACAAAGACCGCTTAGAGAACGATATCATACAGAAAATCAATAAGAAAGACGATACAATTATCATTGGTCAGGATTTTAAAAACATCCAATACCAAATGGCGCGATGCTGTAATCCAATTCCAGGTGATGATGTTTTCGGATTTATTACCATGAGCGAAGGAATAAAAATTCACCGCATCAATTGTCCGAATGCCGAACATTTATTGTCTAAAATGGCGACACATTGCATCAAAGCACGATGGACGGGTCAGGAAATGGTTGAACGCGTCGCTGGAATACGAATCAATGGGATTGACCAGATCGGTTTGGTCAACCGTTTGACGGAAATTATCTCGAAAGAATACAATGTGAACATGAAGTCAATCTCCTTTGAGACGGAGGATGGTATCTTCGAAGGTAAAATCAATGTCCTTGTATATGACTTGGATCACCTGGAAAAACTCATGCATAAGTTTGAGCAAGTGGAGGGAGTTCAACGCGTTGCTCGTTGGGATAAGAAGGAGGATGTTAATCCGTAATTGTCAACGAAAACGGGTCTTTTGGGCGTAGCAATGGTGTCCATTTAAACGCTCGTATGAATTGCTCCTCTGCATTGATTTGATCCATTGGATAGAAAACACCGTCCGGTTTTTCGTAATAAGTAACTCCTTTAATTTCGCCACTGTCAAGGTATATTCTCAAATCTCTTGAGAATAGTCGATTCATTCCTAGTCGCTTTACCGTCAAGGTGGTATCTGTTTTTTCTTCGTTTTCGGGATAAAAAATCGTATGCGCATTCCCTCCAACATCGGTGCGAATCAGTTCATTATCCTTGAAATAGGCATCAATTCGTTTTCCCGCCACTTGGTTGTAATACATCCCTGAGTCAATCTCCATGATCGCCGTTGCGCTGTCCTTGATTTCGACATAACGAATTAAGCTGTCATTGAGCCATACGTTCATTCTGGAGCCGCGAAGCTCTGCATTCTGACTCCAAATGATCGGCTGCATGAAGAGTTGCATTTGACCTTTTTCTTCGTCGTAGGAAATACTATCGCAAATGGCTTGAACACTTCGATTGAAAATTTTCACTCCATAATATCCCGTGGTTAGAATTTTCCCTGTGATACTGTCGGTGATGTTCATAAGGGTGTCGGCATGAATAAAGACAGTATCCTCTTTTTGAACCTTCATCGCTAATGCATTTCCAGTGATGTAGGCAATGTGTTTTTGTTCATCGGAAAGGGCATAGTTTCCTTGGAAGACCATTTGCTGTGTGGTATCGGTATAATACACATGACCTTTCCCAATGGAACGGCCGATTTTCGGCATATACAAAAGTGTATCGCCCCGAATGATGCGCGTGGAGTCTAAAATTTCAGCATTTTTAATTAAGCTTCCCTCTTCTGTTTGCACATTGTACCAACCTCGTTCACAAGTCATGTGCGTTTTTCCTTTGTCAATTTTTGTCGGCCCAAAGAAATGGGTTAACTGCTTGGAATAGGTGTACTGCAGGGTGTCTGTTGACATTGTTAAATCATCGTTCTTGTACTTCACCCGGCCACTGAAAAAGAAGTTTTTTGAATCAGGATACATGTAGCCGATTCGACTTGTAAGCACTTCGTTGGAGGAGATACTTTCGATTTTTCCACCGTGTAAATAGGTTCCTCTGCCTTTCTTTGCATCGTATTCAAGGGTATCGGTGGTCAATTTATACTCCATATCGCGCACCTTAACGTGACCCCAAAGTTTCGCTTTTTTGGTCTTGCCGTTATAATAGAGTGAATCACAGAAAAGGTTGATTCCATCCTTGGTGATGTGCACATTCCCATAGGCTCGAACCTCTTCAGATTTATCGAAGTAATGCGCAGAATCGCAGTACATAGTGTTTCCTTGATAGATAAAATTTACGCTACCAACCAACCGGTGAGCACCTGTTTTTTCATTGTATCCAAGCTTCTCAGACCCAGGAAGCAATTCGAGTATTTTGTTTTGTGCAGCGGAAAAATAGGACACGAAAAAAAATGCGCCTGAGTAAAGCGCAATTTTTATAAATCTATTTATTCCGAAGTGAATCACTCGTTGGTTAAAGTTTGATTTCTGTCTGGTCCGACAGATACAACGGAGATTGGCACTTCCAATTGTGCTTCAAGGAAAGAAACGTATTCTTTCAACGCTTCTGGAGCTTCATCGTAAGAAGTTAATCCTGTTAAATCTGCTTTCCAACCTCGCAAATCCTCATAAACTGGAACCAATTCTACGTCCGTGATATCGTATGGAAAACGGTCCGTTTTTTCGCCGTTGATGAGGTAATGCGTACACACACGAATGGTGTCAAAGTTGCCAAGAACATCTGCTTTCATCATGCTCAGTTCAGTTACTCCATTGATCATGATGGCATATTTCAATTGAGGTAAATCAACCCATCCACAGCGTCGCGGGCGACCTGTTGTAGAGCCAAATTCATTGCCTTCCTTACGGATTGAATCACCAACCTCGTCCAATAATTCAGTTGGAAATGGTCCGCTACCAACGCGTGTACAATATGCCTTAAATATGCCGATGACTTTTCCAATTTTTTGCGGAGCAATACCAAGTCCTGTGCAGGTTCCAGCAGTTACTGTATTGGATGATGTCACAAATGGGTAGGTTCCGAAATCGATATCAAGCATGGTGCCTTGAGCTCCTTCAGCCAAAACACGTTTTCCGCTTTTCAATGCTTCATTCAAGTAATGCTCACTGTCAACAGCAACCAAGCTTCGTAATGTTTCAATTCCCTCCATCCATGGACCTTCCAGCTCAGCAAGATCAAAGGTAAAACCTTCATGATGCTTTAAGATTCCCAGATGCTTTTCTACAAGCGCGTCGTATTTATCTTTGAAGCTTGGTGTGAAAATGTCTCCGACACGCAAACCATTCCGGCCTGTTTTATCCATGTATGTTGGGCCAATTCCCTTCAAGGTAGATCCAATCTTATTTTTTCCTTTGGCTGTTTCGGAGGCTGCATCCAACAACCGGTGCGTCGGAAGAATGAGGTGCGCTTTCTTTGAAATAACAAGTCTTGCACGAATATCAAAACCAAAAGGCTCTAATTTCTCCATTTCCTTCTTAAATACAACAGGGTCGATGACAACACCATTTCCGATGAGGTTGATGACACCCTCACGGAAAATCCCGGAAGGAATCGTATGCAACACATGTTTTATACCTTCGAATTCTAAGGTGTGTCCTGCATTTGGTCCACCTTGAAAGCGCGCAATAATGTCGTAGTGCGGAGTGATGACATCAACAATTTTACCCTTTCCTTCGTCACCCCATTGTAATCCTAGCAAGACATCTACTTTCATAATATGTTAATTCAAATGATGAATGGCCTCTTCAAGATTGCCATATACAGTTATTACTTCGTTCACTTTAGATATTGTCAACAATGTCGCGACATTTCCCTGTGCTTGACAAATACACAAGTCACCGCCATTGATGCGGGTTTTTGTCAACGACCGAATGATGAAATTTAGTCCTGACGAATTCATTTGCTCGAGCTGTTCCAAATTGTAAATCACCTGTTGTTTTTTTTGCTCCAAAACACTCGAAAGTTCGCTTTGAAGCATTGCCATGTCAGCATCATGCATCAATTTTCCTTTAAGCGAAACAACTTGATAATGGTGGTGCTGATCGACGGTAAATGAGATATTCATGACTATTTCGGTAAATCGTTTTCTGACTTTTTCACTCCATAAAAGTAGAGTGAGTGGTGATGAATGGTCACGCCGAACAATTCTTCAATCGTTGCTTTGATTGTTTGAATGCGCGGATCACAAAATTCGATGACTTCACCGGTATCTGTGCATATCATATGGTCATGCTGTTTGGAACCGTGAGATTTTTCGAATTGTGCAATGTTTTTACCAAACTGATGCTTGCGCACAAGGTTACATGCGAGGAGAAGCTCGATGGTATTGTACAAAGTCGCGCGTGAAACCCTGTAGTTTTGATTTTTCATCTTGATATAGAGCGATTCCACGTCAAAATGACCTTGGTAATTGTAAATCTCTTCGAGTATAGCGAACCGTTCCGGGGTTTTTCGGTGACCATTTTGTTCCAAATAGGCGGAAAAAATGCTTTTTACGGTTGACTGTAGATCAGGACTAATCATAGTTTCGATCAAATACGAATCGAAGGTGTAAAATTAGCTATTTTCTCCATCTTGCTTCGCGATTTTCCTCCCTATTATCAAAAGATATCAACCGTTTATTGAATCTGTTGAAAATTGACTTTCGATGTGATCGATCAATGAATGGATTACTTTGATGTGAATCTCTTGTGCACGGTCGGCAAAATTACTGTGTGGTGCTCTGATTTCAACATCACACATGGATGCCATTTTTCCACCATCTTTACCGGTGAGTCCAACGATGTGCATTCCTTTATTTCTTGCTGCGTCAATAGCGTTGATAACATTTTGAGAATTCCCAGAGGTGGATATCGCCAAGAGCACATCTCCTTTATTTCCAATTGCTTCAATGTAACGGGAAAAAATAGAGGCATAGCCATAATCGTTCCCTACACAACTAATATGACTCGGGTCAGAAATCGATAGGGCAGGAAGCGCTCGTCGGTCATCACGGTATCGGCCTGTGAGCTCCTCCGCAAAATGCATTGCATCGCACATGGAGCCACCATTCCCGCAGCTGATAATTTTTCCGCCACTTCGTATGGATGAAACCATTAAATCCCCAGCGTGTTCGATTTTCTCGAAGTTGTCCGGTGTGCTAAAAACTGCCAAAACGGAAGCCGCTTCAGAAAAATGGTCTGCAATTTGTAAAGTGCGCATGCCGATGAATTTTTATCAAAATTAAATAATTCAGTCGATATAAGGATTTGAACGATTCTTATTATATTTGAATCAGGGTAAACCCATAATGAATGATGTATGCTTAAATGGTTGTTCTTCGCCGTTTTTTGTTTTGTATTAAGCAATTTTTCTTTTACTCAAGCCGAGTGTTTTGCGAAAATGGAAAAGGCGTTTTCGGAACGTGGTGCATATGAAGTCTCCGATGCCATGCATAAAAACGTGGCCATTTGTTTTTTTAGTAAGGATAGAATAGGGTGTTACCACGGAAAGGTGCGTGTGGAAGGCGGGAAAATCACCTCTGTATTTCTTCAGTTTTCAGATGATACCTATCTTCTCTTGGAAGAACAATTCTACAATTCATCGAAAAAACCGCCAGTCATTAAAAATGGTATTTCTGAAATGATTTTTACCGCAAAAGGTGAGTCATTTAAGGTTGTTTTTATGGACCAATTGAAACCAAAAGATAGTGGGCAATTGGGGGGACAATTGGATTTTTCATCCGTAAATAAAGCTCTTCTTGTGAACGAGAATGCCGTTGATTTCGATTTAACAATTCGATGTTCGAATATTCAAACGTTCAATTTGATGAAAATTGTGAACAAAAATTGTATTTTTACCACGCTGTCAGAACTTAAAAAGGCTTTTGTCCTCCGTGAAAACCTTGGCTGATTTGACGCTACATTAAACTATAACCCATGAGAAAAAGTTATGCATTGCTTGTGTTTTTGTTGTTTTCATTCCTAACCCAAGCACAGGAAAGTTGTTTTACTAAGTTGGAGCAAGCCTTCATTAAACGTGGAGCATATCCTATTGGCGATGATGTTCACACCAATGTAATTTTAAGCTTTTTCAATAGTGATGGTACTTCACTTTGTGTGACTGGTCGTGTGCGTGTTGAGAATGGAAGAATTGTTCATATTGCCGTGTATTATGATGATGGAACTTATGGAACCTACGAAAAAACTTTCGCCAATGAGAAAAAGAATCCTCCGTTGGTCGTCAATGGAATTTCAGAGATGATTTTTGCCTCTGACAACGAAAAATTTAAAGTCATTTTTATCGATAAATTAAAGCCGAAGCAAAAAGCGTTGAAAGAATACGTGCCGACAGATCTTTAATTACAACATTTCCCGGTCTCAAACCGGGATTTTTTTTGTCCAGAACATGAATAATTTTCAAGGAAAAATCATTTGGATTACAGGAGCTTCATCTGGAATTGGAGCGGAGCTGGCAAAACAAAGTGCTGACTCCGGCGCAATTGTGATTTTGTCTGGTAGAAATCAACAAAACCTAGAATTGGTCAAAAAAAATCTTCGTCAACCAGATACCCATCTCATTGTACCGCTCGATTTGGAACATTCTGACAATTTTAAGCAATTAGCAGCTTCGGTCGTGGCCCAAGTCAATCGAATCGATATACTAATAAATAACGGTGGTATTAGTCAGCGAGGAACAGCTTTTGAGACAGATGATGCTGTTGATCGAAGGATCATGGAGGTGAATTATTTTGGGAATATTGCACTTACAAAGGCTGTTTTGCCTTACATGCGAAAGCAAGGTGGCGGACATATCGTCGTGTTATCAAGTATCGCAGGAAAATTTGGGTTCTTCCTACGGTCAGCATATAGCGCATCGAAACATGCACTCCATGGATTCTATGAGAGTCTTATGCTTGAAGAGGAAAGCAATGGGATCAAAGTAACTATTGCCTGTCCGGGAAAGATAAACACGAATATTTCTGTGAATGCCTTGAATTCGACCGGTGAGAGCCACGGCGTCATGGACCATAACCAAGAAACCGGTATGCCTGCAGAAGAGTGTGCAAGGATCATGTTGCAGGCGGTATTGAAAGGAAAAAAGGAGGTGCTCATCGGAAACAAGGAAATTAAGGCAGTGACCTTGAAACGCTTTTTGCCAGGTGTTTTTTGGAGAATAATTCGGAAACAATCGGCAACATGAGAATATGGATCGTTTTTCTACTCGCCTCGCTTGTTTATACAGGGGAAGTAAATGCATGCTGCGGTGCTGGGCAATACCGTATTTTCCCACTTGGCATGATCAAGAACAAGGCCGTGTGTGCTGTTTTTGAGATGGGACGATATTGCGAAGTGGAATTCGATGATTTTCATTGGGGCGGAAGTGTGTTTCTCGCCGAACAGTCTGCGGATACGATGAAGGTGTTGAGTGAGGTCATTTCTAATTTTGAATTTCTTGAATGTCAGTGTTCTCTAGATGACATTGAGCAAAAATCCGAGTATTTAAGCGTTATGAAAGCTTATTTGGATACAGCACTTCTGCAAGCGAAAGAATTGAAAGGTTTTGAACCGTTTGAACGAATGGAATACATCGCCTCTGAACCGGAATTTGTAAAAAATAAAGTTCGTTTGATCAATGATCAGCTGGAAGTGAGGAATTTTTCTCGTTTCTGTAAAATCGAAGCGATGAACTGTGAAGCCCTTTCCATGGTTCGAGAGGTAAGGTTCTACTATTTGAAAAACAAGTGCGTCGCGGTGTGCAGTATGGGATGTCCCGAAGGGCGATTGCTCACTGACCAAATGTTGGAAATATGTCGTACGAATGCTTTAAAATCCTCAATTGGAATGACCTATCTACCCGTTGATTGGCATGGATATACTAAAGATCTTTTGCTAGGGCCAAATTAGGCTTCAGTCATTTCGTTTCCAATGAAGTCTACTTTTTTCTTCTCTGTTTTATTACTGTTTGCTTCATGTAGGGTTAATTTCCCAACCGCAATGCTTGGATCGGCGAGGAGCTCGTCGTATGAATTACCAGATGGCAATCTTCAAATACCTCAAGAGCGAACGATGGGTTGGAATACGCGATGTGCATTCGCCGACAGCGTGATTGATGAGTGGGCGGAAATGCCAATGGCGGACTGGGAAAATGATGGGAAAACGACAGCTCCGCGCATTCTCCTCGCTCGATTATATGCCAAAAAGGACATTCCAGAAACTAATAAATGCATTCAATTACTTATGCCAAGAGGTGTCACTGGCTCTCAATGGCTGCTTAATCCAAAAGGTGATTACGATTTTACCTTAACAACTTTAACGACAATTTTATTTCTGTTTGGTGACAATCCCGAACTTCTTTACCCTGAAACGAGGAACCACTTGGTGAAGGTGTTACTTACAGAGTCGGGTGGTAAATTTCGAAAACACGTACCTCACTCATTGGGTATTTTTATCGATACAGAAAATCATATCCTGATGACGGAGGGTTCTCGTTATTTAAAGAACCAATGGCTTGCGTTACATGGTGATTCTTCCGAAGAAATCGATAACGTGAAAAATGGTATGGAACTTCGACTGCATAATTTCTTGAGTGGATTAACATCTATGGGACTCTATGAGTTTAACTCCCTGCCTTACATTGGATATACAATTGCAGCCCTTCTTAATTTGGAGGCATTTGGATCTGAACAGATTCGTTCTGATGCCCGAAAAGTGCTGGATTATATGAATTGGTGTTATGCCCTCGGAAGTCTCGAACTCAATCACTTTCCACCCATGCGTAGACGGTATGAAAAAGCAGGCATACGCGATTTTGCAAGTAATTACCATACCGCATTCATGACCACGTGGCTTCATTTTCTGAATGACACGTTGCCACTTCCTTCCCGCAAATTAGTCCATGCGCATACATTGGTGGCCTCTTGTTTGCCTTACAGGCCAGCGGATGACGCCGTGCAATGGCAATTCGATAAGGGCAATGGTTACTTTGTTCAATTTGGACATGGTCCAGGGGCTTCTCCAGAAATTTATACCGCAGGGAACAACTACCTGATATCTGCAGGTGGTGCAAATCGAGGTAAAAACTCTCATATCGTTTCACGGCCAATATGTTTAATGTTGAAAGATGGTGCCAATTCCGTGAATGAAACTGTTCATTTCTATGGTCCAAGTGAAGATTATATGAAGTGGAACAATACAGGGGTGTTTCAGAACTTGGCTGTGGCGGCAGGACCGGTGCATATTCCAAAGCACTTTCAGCCTGACACCGTACATGGGAATTGGTCTGCATATGCTCTTCAGGATTCAATAATCTTAATTGTTTATTCTTCTGATGATTTCGGTTTATTCCTTGTTGAAGAAAATGTAGCGATGATGGAGTTCTTTGAATCAATAATTACCTTGAATTCGGATGATTTGAAACTGAAATCATCTTTTATTTTTCGCGACGAAAAGGTCATTCAATACGATGTCAATGCGCCTCACCGCTATTGGGTAATTCAGGTTGAAAATGGTGTGGAATTGAACCGTAAAGTGGATACATGGCCACTGATAAATGGCGAATTTCGATAAATGATCTTAAATCACAGCGATCACCGATTTTTTCTCCAATAGTAAAGAAATAAATCGCTCACTTTCAGTTGGACTAACAAATAGTTCGTCGAATTTATTGTAATGAATGATAATTCCTCGAAATGCAGTAGACATTTTCAAACCAGCATAAAGACTGGTGTTCTTTTCAATTTTTCGAATCGATTCATAAGAGATTCTTCGCTTAAAAATCAAGCTCCTACACAACAATGTATCCGTTTCAAAGGTGTAATGTGTACTGCGAAACATTCCCCAGAAAAGTAGTTGCTGTAAAAGTAAAACGGTCAGAAGAATGAAGCAGTCAGACCAGTTGTCATGATAGGCATTATACACTGTTGGAATCAACATTCCTAAGAACAACAGGGCAGGGATGATTTTCATTCCAAGATCAATACGCGTTCGAAAGAACGGTAAATCACTTTTCATTACGGTTTTTTACCACTGAAACAATGGACGTGAAGACATGAGCGCATTCACCTCAGTGCGAACTTGCTTGATGACTTCGTCATTGCCAATATTCATCAACACACGATCAATCAAGTCAACAATTTGCGCCATTTCTCCTTCTTTCAATCCTCGAGAAGTAATTGCAGATGTTCCAACACGAATTCCAGAAGTAACAAATGGAGATTCTGTATCGAAGGGTACCATGTTCTTATTCACCGTAATATCGGCTAAAACCAATGCGTTTTCAGCATCTTTTCCGGTTACACCTTTCGAACGCAAATCAATCAACATGGAGTGATTTTCTGTACCACCCGAAATAATTTGATATCCTTTTTGCATGAATTCAGCTGCCAATACAGACGCATTCGTCTTGACTTGACGCATATATGCTTTGTATTCATCGGTCAATGCTTCACCAAACGCTACCGCTTTAGCGGCAATGACATGTTCTAAGGGCCCACCTTGAATACCAGGGAAGACAGCAGCATCTAAAAGTGCCGCCATTGATTTTGGATTTCCATTGTTCCATTTCAATCCAAAAGGATTGTCAAAATTGTGACGCAACATGATGACACCACCGCGTGGTCCACGCAATGTTTTGTGTGTTGTAGTTGTTACGATATGACAATGCTCTAATGGGTCGTTCAACAGTCCCGCTGCGATTAAGCCTGCTGGATGTGAAATATCTGCCAAAACCAATGCGCCAATCTCATCCGCTACCTTGCGAATACGCGCATAATCCCAATCACGACTGTAGGCAGATGCACCACAAATAATCATTTTGGGACGCTCACGAAGCGCCACTTCTTCCATCACGTCATAATCAACCAAGCCGGTTTCTTTTGACACACCATAGAAGAAGGGTTTGTACAATTTACCTGAGAAATTTACCGGTGAACCATGTGTTAAATGTCCACCATGCGAAAGATCGAAGCCTAGAATTTTATCTCCAGGTTGAAGGCAAGCCAGGAATACGGCGGCATTGGCTTGAGCTCCAGAATGGGGTTGAACATTCGCCCATGTTGCACCAAATAATTGGCACAAACGGTCTATCGCCAATTGTTCTACTTTATCTACAACTTCGCAGCCTCCGTAATAACGTTTTCCAGGAAGTCCTTCCGCATACTTGTTGGTAAGCACACTTCCCATTGCTTGCATGACTTGGTCACTAACAAAGTTCTCGGATGCAATAAGTTCAATTCCGTGAAGTTGTCGTTGTTTTTCCTCTTCGATCAAATCGAAAATTTCCCGATCTTGATTCATAATGTGCTTTATTTTGTGTGATTTGTAGTATAAATAAGATGCAGTCCTTCGCCCAATGTTGTCATTGGTCGGTAACCCGTTAAACCAAACAGTTTATCGGAACTGCCAACACGACGTTCTACTTCATAGTCATAGCGATTTTTTGGTGCCTCTATAAAATGAATCTCAGAAGATGAATGTGTGATGTCTTTGATTTGCTCTGCAAGGTCGAGTATACACCATTCCGCTTCATTGGCAATATTCACAATGTGACATCCTTCGAGGTGCATGAGGCGAATACATGCTTCAACAGTATCGTCGATATAGGTAAAATCGCGCGTTTGTTTTCCAGAACCAAACACAGTGATTGGTTCATTTTTAATGGATTGCTCAAAAAATCTTGGAACAACCATTCGGTTATCCTGATTTGGTCCGTACACATTAAAGAATCGCAACGATACGACATTCAAACCTTTTTCCTCGTGATGGGAAGCGAGATAAATCTCATTGTAGCGCTTTGCCATGGCATAAGAAGTATGCGGGTCAACAAGCACTTCTTCAGTCAATGCATCTTCGATGGCGGAATGTCCATAAATTCCACTTGTTGAGGCATACATGATTTTTTTAACATTATTCACATTGGCTGCTTCCACAACATTGCGTGTTCCGATTACTTCAACATCCATCGTTTCTACGGGATTGTCTGCAACGATATCAACACCAAGAACAGCCGCAAAGTGAAAAATAATGTCACAGTTTTTAGATGCTTTCATAATTAAATCAGCATCGCGAACGTCACCTTTGATGAATGTAACTTTAGAGAATGTTTCTTTATCCAATTTATTTCCGCGAAGGAGGGAATCAACAACCGTCACCGTATGACCATCGTTTACCAGTCGTTTAGATAGATTGCTGCCGATAAAACCAGCGCCTCCTGTGATGAGAATATTCATAGCTTTCATAAGGTCAAATATCGGATTTATTTTGTGAAACCCCTACATTCTGCGGATTTCACTCAATTTGTGGGTGATGATTTGAGATTCGGAATGGACAATTCCTTCGTGTGTAAGTACATCTTTTCGAACATAACCTGCTGCATGAATGATAGTTCCGTCACCGCAAAGGACGCCAACATGAATGACTTTGCCCGCTACATTAACGAAAAAAGCCAAATCATTTTCTGCCCGATCTTCGAAGTCAACCAATGAGCCACATTCAACTTGCTGTGAGGCATCCCTAGGAAGGTTGATATCGAAAAAACGAAAAATCATTTGGGTCAGACCAGAACAATCAATTCCAAATGGGGTTTTTCCTCCCCATAAGTAAGGAGTGTTTAAGTAGAAATGTGCGGCATGACAAGGAGAGCTAAATTGACCGTCGTCAATGCGCTCTTTAATGTGAAAGATGTCATTCCCGATATTGAATTCTTCTGCCTGATCGCAAGGTGCAAAGGAACCGCGATGGATGAGCTGTTCACCCCAAGGAGTGAGTATTTTTTGGAACAAAGCTGTTTGAAACTCGTTACTATCCAACCAGCGACTCACCTCCTTTTGAGTCAAAAAACGGAGATGCTTTACATCCACATAACCAGGATAATGATCAGAATAGGTCACTATTTTACACCAGGGAACAGAAACATCTTCTACGCTCACGATTTCACCAAAAAGCAATTGTGTCACCATCTCAGAGGCATCACGTTGTTCTCTACGAACTGGACTCACACTCACCGAACAATAGGCTAACTTCACCAATTAGTATTTTGGAAATGATTTGTGCTCAATAATGTTTAAGGCTTGCTGCATGTGTCTTTCGTTGTGATAAATGACAAACATAAGCGCATCACCAAGTCGAAGTCGGATGATTTTCGATATCGAGATGGGAACTTTTACTTTGCGAAGATTCACTTCTTCCGCATGCGTCAATATGTTTAGTAGTTCCATTTGGTCTTTTTCGAAACCCGCGATATCTTGACCATTCATCAGATTTATATCAAATGATGGGTTAAAGTTTTTTGGAGATTTCATTTTGCGCTTCACATTATTGGCATTCCCTAATTTCATCGATTTCCAAGCTGATTTCCCCAAAGGAGATGACATGAAATTGTCTTTAGGTTCTCGATGACGGGTTGTTTCTATACGCTTTGTAAAAACAGGGTGGTAATATGCAGCATAAGCATTTAGGTGGGCAAACACCTCAAGGACTGACCATGAATTTGCATCTTTTTTCCATCTCTTTTGTTGATCGCTTAAGGTGCTGAAGCGCTCACGAACAAACTCAATGTTCCGTTCGGTAATGCTGCGAAGCTCAAATAAAATTTCTTTTGTTGTCATGATGAAAAATGCAAAATCAAAAATAATTCTTTCCACGCACAAAGCCGCCAGAAACCGACAATAATTCTGCCGATACTTAGAAAAAAGAAGGATAAGTGTTACTTTCGCGATTATCCTAGTTTTCGGAACGTATGCGCCCACTGATATTTGTGACAAATGATGATGGAATCTCATCCAAAGGGATTCGTTCTTTGGTCAACGTGGCTGAAGAATTTGGTGATGTCTGTATCATTGCTCCGGATAAACCACAATCAGGAATGGGTCATGCAATTACTGTCAATGGCATTTTACGGTTGGATAAATCTCGATTATTCGAGGGGCTAGAGGCTTACACATGTTCAGGGACACCTGTTGATTGTGTGAAATTGGGAATTTATGAACTCTTGAAGCGAAAACCTGATTTGATACTTTCGGGAATAAATCATGGAGAAAACACCTCAACGAATGTCTTGTATTCGGGTACCATGTCTGCCGCGGTAGAGGGGGCTATGGAAAATATCCCGTCTGCGGGATTTTCATTGTGTGACCATAGCGCAGAGGCTGATTTTTCTGGTGCACAATATGTGGCGCGTCAAGTAATTGCCGCCATGCTTAAGAACATTTTCCCTACCAATGTGTGTATCAACGTAAATATACCCAAGCTTCATCCCGCAGAAATTAAAGGCATCCGTATAGCACGTCAAGCGTTTGCTTTTTGGGAAGATCGTTTCGATAAACGATTCGATCAGTTTGGAAAGCCTTACTACTGGCTCACAGGGGAGTTTATGAATCAAAATCCTTCGGAAGACACTGATCTCCGAGCCTTGGAAGAAGGCTATGCGAGTTTGGTCCCAACCCAATTTGATATGACTGCATATGCAGCGATGGAAGAATTTAAAAAATGGAAACTATGAACTTAAGAAATTGGTCAATATCGCACACGAAAGGATTGATTGCAGGATTGCTTTCTCCGATTATTTTTATTCCAATTGTGGTGTTCCTGCTGAGTTGGATGCAAAATTATCAGTTTCAACAACTATGGCACATGTTTATGCATAATCCAGTGGCGCGCAGCAAGTTCATCTCCATAGCGATAATCTCCAACCTCGTTTGGTTTTATGCTTTTTTGAATCGAGAAAAGTACGGAATGGCGATGGGAGTGATTATCGGCACACTTTGTTTCTTGCCTTACATCATTTACGTCAATTTTATCATGTAAATGAGCGAGAAAATCTCCCCTAAAAAAATATACATTATAGCCGGTGAAGCATCTGGAGACTTGCATGGAAGCAATGTCATCCGACACTTGCGTGAAATGGATTCAACCCTCGATATACGTTGTTGGGGTGGTGATTTAATGAAACAAGAAGGCGGTAAGGTAGTAAAACATATTCGTGAACTTGCATTTATGGGATTTCAGGAGGTTCTGTTGAATATCCGTACAATTTTGCGCAATATGAGAGAATGTAAAGCGGATATTGAGAAATATCAGCCAGATGCTTTGCTTTTAATCGATTACCCCGGTTTTAACTTGCGCATCGCTGAATGGGCAAAAGGGAAAGGCATCTCTGTTAACTATTATGTCTCTCCTCAAGTGTGGGCATGGAAACAATCACGGGTATTTAAAATCCGAGAAGTGGTCGATCACATGTTTGTAATCTTACCATTTGAAGAAGATTTTTATAAAAAATTTAATTACGATGTTGAATATGTTGGACATCCTTTGCTAGATGCCATTTATCAGTATGAATTGAAGGAGAGCGCATCCAAATTTATCGAACGCAACGGGCTGAGTCAGGAACCAATAATCGCCATTTTGCCCGGTAGTCGTCGACAAGAAATCTCCAAGAAATTGCCAGTGATGCTTCAGTCCGTCGAGAAATTAAAGGAATTTCAAATTGTTGTGGCTGGTGCACCAAGCATGGATGAGGACTATTATTCATCCTTTTTACCAGAAGGAACAAAAATTGTATTTGGACAGACATATGATTTACTTTCCAATGCAACAGCAGCAATTGTGACTTCTGGAACAGCAACCTTAGAAACGGCTTTGTTCAATGTACCAGAAGTAGTGTGCTACAAAAGCTCGCCAATCTCTTATTACATTGCCAAACGGCTCGTTAAGATTAAATATATCTCACTTGTGAATTTAATTATGGGACGTGAAGTAGTCAAAGAATTGATTCAAGAGAATTGTACGCCCGAGAATATTCAACGCGAGTTGGTACGGATTTTACCAAAAGGAGATTCTAGAGAACAAATGGAAGCAGATTACAAGGAATTGATACAGTTGCTTGGTGGAGGTGGTGCGAGCAGAAAAGTTGCACAATCCTTGTTGAAAACTATTCGAAAGGGCTAAATTTAAGCAGCTTTCAACACCTAATTTTGTTACGTGCGCACATTGTTTGCCATAACCTTTCTGTTCGTGTCGACTACTTTTGCACAACAAATGAGGATTGGGGTCTATCGTGATCATAATCTTCAACGGGTAGTCTGCGCCTATAATGTAGGAAGTTATACTGTTTTTGCGGATTCAATAAATGTAGGCGCAATCCTACCGAATGAATTTGTTGAAATGTCCGTTGAGCAAGGCCGTGTTTTGCTTAAAAAGGGGACTGTTGAACTAGGCGTTTTTGATCGAATTATTTTGCAACAAAACGCACCGGAAAACTCAATAGTTCTTGCCTCGAAAACACCTTCATTGAAACAAAGAAAATATATCGGTGACTTTGAGGTTACATGTGCGGGAAAAGAATTGACTGTTTTGAATATGGTTGAACTCAACGATTATCTCAAAGGAGTTGTTGAATCGGAGGGAGGTGGAGCTGCTCATTTGGAATATTATAAAGTTCAAGCGCTGATTAGCAGAACATATGCGCTAAAACATGTTGGTCGTCATTCAAATGAGGGATTTGATCTGTGTGATCGTGTGCATTGTCAAGCCTATCATAATATGTTACGATATTCTTCGCTTATAGACTCAGCTGTAAGGCAAACAACGGGTCTTGTCATCACCGATGTGCATGGCGACATGATTGAGTCATATTTTCATGCAAACTGCGGAGGGCAAACTTGCGAGCCACAATATATATGGAATGAAGAGATTCCGTATTTGAGCTCCTTTATTGATACGTTTTGCATTTACACGAAACAAGCCACTTGGGAAAAACGCATTAACAAAAAGCAGTGGAGCAATTTTCTTGAGTCTAAATACAATTATCCAGTATATGATAGTTCATTTGCGGCGATGATGTTCACGTTTGATCAACCCCAGCGAAAAGCCTTTTATATTCATCCTTCCTTGGGAATTCCATTGAGAGATCTTCGTGAGGAGTTTGGATTAAAATCGACCTTCTTTAGTTGCTATCCAGAAGGAGATTTTGTAGTAATTCGGGGGAGGGGTTTCGGACATGGTGTTGGCTTGTGCCAAGAAGGAGCAATGAAAATGGCACGTCTAGGATTTACATATGATCAAATAATCACATTTTATTTTCCAGGAGCCAAGGTGTGCGACGACGAAAGGAGAAGATTTTTTATGCAATCAAGCGAACGATTTTAGTTATTCATAGGAAATAACAAAGATATCTTCGTCGTCCTTTTTGAACATCTTCTCTTCGCGGGCAAAGCTCTCAAGTTCACTCGAATAATGTAGCTTTCGAAGGGTGTATCTTGTCGCTTTTAATTTCGCCTCAATTTCCGTCGTTGCAAGGTCAATTTTGTTGCGCTTTCTGATTTGATTGAAAATTGTAAAGATATCCACGTCATCCAGAAATAGGATGTAAATAAAGAATAGTATTCCAGTAAGAATAAACTTGTTTTTCAAATATAAGCCCCACTTTCGCATGATTCAAAAATAGCAATGAAACGTATCTTGAATAAGAATCTTAAAATTAGTTATCAGTGGGGTTTTGTGAAAAAAGAAAGGCCTCATCATGAGGCCTACTATTATTTCAAAATTTCTTCCGAACGTGATTTGAATTCGTCATCGTTTTCAAACCATGGAGCGACTTTACCAAGCAATATTTTTGCTTTTTCCTTTTGTTTGGCTTTGATAAAACATTGGGCTGTTTCTAAAATTCCCATTCGCAACATCGTGCGGTCTGCTTCACTCCAATTTTCTATTGGGTTTTCCTGTGATTTTAATTTTGTGAGCATTGCTTCAGCTTCTTTCCAAAGTGTATTTGCACCACCCTTGTCCGCATTCAAGAATTTAGTCGCCCCTTCGAGGTATTTTGCCCCAATCGGATTTCTTGTTACCTTATAGTACTTCAAAACCCATCCTGATGCTTTACTGTATTGGCTCGTCGAAAGTTCATTTGAAATAAGTTCAACCATCGACAACTGAAATTTTTCAATGAATTCTTGATGGTCTTCTAATCGAACGCTCGTACTGTCCTTCATGTCAATTTTAATCGCCTTTCCCAATGCCGTGATCGCTTCTTTGTACGCATTTTTAAATTTTTCATCATCGGTACCTGAAAGTGAGATTTTGTATAAACCTTTCGCCATCCAAACATGAGGCATAGGGTCTTTTTTTAATTCTTCCTTCAGCGTATATTTTTCTGCTTCTCTCACCAATTTTTCGTAATTGGCATCTGCAAAAAGGATTTTAAGATCGTCGTAGTTCGGTGCTTGTGCGGATGAGTTAAATCCAATAAGTAGCAACATTAAAAGGGCAACAATTTTTTTCATGATATTTAATTTGATCGGCTATTGTTTTCAATATCTATGCCGAATGTAATAAAAACAATTTGTTCAACGATAATTAGGTCACAAAGTTTCAATCTTCTGCACTTCGAATAAGTAGGTGTAAAATTTCTTGTGCGGCCGTAGAGATTTTTGTTCCAGGGCCGAAAACACCAAAAACACCTGCTTGAAACAGGAAATCATAATCTTGTTGTGGAATTACCCCACCGGCAATCACCATGATGTCTGATCTTCCAAGTTTTTTCAATTCGTCAATCACCTGTGGAATCAGTGTCTTATGTCCTGCAGCGAGTGACGAAACACCAAGGATATGCACATCGTTCTCTACAGCCTGCTTGGCTGCTTCAGCTGGTGTTTGAAATAGGGGGCCAATGTCAACATCAAAACCAATATCCGCGAAGGATGTCGCAATGACTTTAGCGCCGCGATCATGTCCATCTTGCCCCATCTTCGCAATCATGATTCTTGGACGTCGTCCCTCCAATGCTGTAAAGCGATCCGTGAGCTCACGTGCAATTTTAAAGTCTTTGTCATCCATAGCTTCATGCGAATATATTCCACTTATCGAGCGAATTGTAGCGGTATAACGCCCGTAAACGCGTTCCATTGCCAAAGAAATTTCGCCCAATGTGGCACGTTTTCTAGCACAGCGAATGGCGATTTCTAACAAATTGCCCGAATGATCTCGTGCGGCCTGTTCCAATGCCATGAGCTCGGTTTGAACAGCGTCTTCATCTCTGTTGGCGCGAAGTTCTTCCAATCGTTGCAATTGCGATTCGCGCACTTTGGTGTTGTCAACTTCCAATATATCAATGGCCGTATTGCTCTTTTCACTAACCTGGTAACGGTTCACACCAACAATGACATCTTTCCCTGAATCGATACGTGCTTGTTTTCGTGCAGCGGCTTCTTCAATGCGCATTTTAGGCAATCCAGTTTCAATTGCCTTGGCCATTCCACCGAGTTCTTCAACTTCGGTGATCAATTTCCACGCTTCATCCACCAATTGTTCGGTGAGCTTTTCTACATAGAAACTTCCCGCGTATGGATCAATAAATGACGTGATCCCTGTTTCCTGTTGAAGGTAAATTTGTGTATTTCGTGCGATACGTGCCGAAAAGTCTGTAGGTAATGCAATGGCTTCATCCAGTGCGTTGGTATGCAATGATTGCGTTCCGCCTAGCGCTGCAGCGAGCGCTTCGATGCATGTGCGTGCGACATTATTAAATGGATCTTGTTCTGTCAAACTCCAACCTGAAGTTTGACAATGTGTTCTCAAGGCAAGAGACTTGCTACTTTTCGGGTCAAATTGTTTGACGATTTTCGACCAGATGAGTCGTCCCGCGCGCAACTTGGCAATCTCCATGTGGTGATTCATGCCAATGGCCCAGAAAAAACTCAGTCTCGGTGCAAATTCATCGATTTTGAGCCCTGCTTTGATTCCTGCACGCAAGTATTCAAGCCCATCCGCTAGCGTATATGCCAATTCAATTGCTGCCGTGGCACCTGCCTCCTGCATGTGATAGCCTGAAATGGAAATTGAATTGAACTTCGGCATGTGCTTCGAGGTGTACTCGAAGATGTCGGCAATAATTCGCATTGAGGAAGCAGGTGGGTAGATATAAGTATTCCTCACCATAAACTCCTTCAGTATGTCATTTTGAATGGTTCCTGACAGCAATTCTTGCGAAACACCTTGTTCTTCTGCTGCAACAATGTAAAAGGCCATGATTGGAATCACGGCGCCATTCATAGTCATTGAGACAGACATTTGATCCAGTGGAATCTGATCGAACAGAATGTTCATGTCCAAGATGGAATCAATCGCAACACCAGCCTTGCCGACGTCACCAACAACGCGTTCATGATCAGAATCATAGCCTCGGTGTGTTGCCAAATCAAAGGCTACTGAAAGTCCTTTTTGTCCAGCGGCAAGATTCCTTCGATAAAACGCATTCGATTCTTCCGCAGTAGAAAATCCCGCATACTGACGTATTGTCCAAGGGCGAATGGCATACATGGAAGCATAAGGCCCACGTAAAAATGGAGGAAGCCCTGAAACATATCCAATATGTTCTGTTTCTTTTATGTCTTCGGTCGAATATCTTGAGTTCAATTGAATTCCCTCAGCTGTTTCAAAGGTGTTTTGCTCGGCGATAACTGCACTTCCTTTTGCGTGAAAAGAACTGTGCGAAAAATTGATTTTAGCCATTTTTTTCAGTCGTTAGTTCACGTTCAAGAATGAGTTGTGACATTCCAAAGTAAATCGATACTTCTGCATAGTCTGCTAATTCTTGTGAAGGATTAGGGAATTTATTTACACCAATCAAGAGATTTTTGCCATCACGAACGGCTGCCAATCGCTGATTGGCCGTCTCTCGAATAAGCGATTGCATCATTAAGGCACATTCTTCGCTGAAAACGCCATTCTTTGATTCGGTTTCTTGAAAAAGTTCCCAAGCTTTTTGAGAAAACTGGGTTGTCAGTTGCTCAATTGTATAACTTCCACCAATCGGGTCATTGACAATATGCATGTAACTTTCTTCTTTTAGTAGTAAGGAGATGTTTGTTGCCATGCGTCCTGCAAGTTCATTCGAAGGATGAGTGCTCGCTATGGTATACGGGTAAATGAGAATGCTGTCTATACCAGCGACAGCAGCAGAAAGACCTTCGGTTGTTTGGCGCAATAAATTGGTGTAAGGATCCTTCAATGATTTATTCATTGGACCACTCACTGCGCTTATGATGCAGTGTTTAGAGCAGTCATGCATCGGAGC